>CALMIW010000728.1 GCA_937864275.1 uncultured Dehalococcoidia bacterium | reverse complement strand
CATCGCGGCGGGATGCACCGTAGCGATCGGCGACGACGTGAAGGCGCTGCTGGCGATGCAGAAGCCGAACCTGGCGCTCTACATGGGCGGCATGGGGGCGAAAGAGAAGAACTTCCACAACGAGATGGCCGTGAAATACGGCTATGGCGAAGCCGCGGCGAAGATCCAGGAGCTGTATCTCTCGGGCAGGAAGCAAGAGGCGACCGAGGCGGTCCCGGATGAGCTGGTGGACGAGATGTCGCTGGTCGGGCCGGTGGCGCGCATCAAGGAGCGCTACAGGGCATGGGAAGACGCCGGCGTGACCACGATGATGGTCCAGAGCCGGCAGCGCGAGGCGCTCGAGCTGATGGCAGACATCACCGGGGCGAGCAAGGGCGCCTGAGGCGTCAAGATCTGACCCGCTAGCGCCGATACTTGTTCCTGGTGGAAGGCCAGCGATCCGTCCCGTTCAAGTGCGCCATGCACGAATTGCCTTTGGATGGCACCTGGCAATGCCCGGATCCGGCATGCCGGGCCGCGCATTGCCCGTTCTGCGGCAGGTACGAAAAGGACCGCTGCGAACACCTGTTTTGCACGGTCGGTGAGTGGGTCTACTACGCTCCCGACGGCGTGTCGTCGGAAGACTTCCCTTCCGAAGTCTTCGAGGAATTCGACCTGGATGTCCTGGTCGAGGCATTTCAGGGTGACTCGGAAATGGCGGAGCGTTTGGCCGAAGGTGGCGATCCACTGCGGACGCTGCTCGGCATGGCCCAGGGGCGCATGGAGCCTCCACGTCTTGTGACCCAGGCCGGCGGGTGGTCCCCCGGACCGGCCAGTTGGAGCAACACGTGGGTCGCCGACCCCGCCGAAGCGTTATCGAAGCTGTTCCCGCTGATACAGCGTTACCACCAGGGGCTGGTGTGGCTGGCGGAAGAGGCCGGGCCAGACGATGCCTGACCCCTACGGGTCGTAGAAGTTCTCTTTGAACCAGTTCCAGGGTTGCGCTTCCGTGAAGTGGAGCAGGTATTCCTGTGCCATCTTCGGGACGAGCAAGATACCCATGGGTATGGCGACGCCCAGCCAACTCTGAGGCGTCCACGACGGTCTCCAGCGGCGCACGGCGACGACGTAGATCACCAATTCTCGAACATGTTCGGGAAGAGGAAGAGGACGATTCGACGATCTGTCAGTTCGAACAGGACGACGCCGACCATCCTGAAGGCGAACAGCGCGAGGGAGGGGATGCGTTCGTACTGGTTCTTCCAGCCAAACGCGATCCAGGCCTCGATGCCCAGGTAGTAGGTGTCGAGGACCTTGTCGATCTGGTGGTAGTGGCCGCTGAAACCGCCCTGCTTCAGGAAATCGATGATGATGACGTCGGCGCCATCGAGGAGCATGGCGATGATGCCGCCGGTGAGGTTCTTCTTGAAGATGAGGAGCGGGACGAGGATGCGGAGCGCGATGACGATCGCCGCCCCGGTGGTCACTGGAGTTCCTGGTGCCCGGGAGTCGATTCCCACATCGGTGGGAGCTGATGGTAGCCGCCGCCGGCCGTCCAGCCGCCATCGACGTAGAGGATGTGGCCGGTGACGAAGCGGGCTGCGTCGCTGGCGAGGTAGACGATGGCGCCCTCGAGGTCGGATGGCTGGCCCAGACGGCCCATGGGCGTGCGGGAGATGCTGTGTTCGCGCGTGGCGGGGGTGGCTTCGAAGACCTTGTCCATCAGTTCGGTGCCATCGAAGTAGGACGGTGCGATGGCGTTCACGCGGATGCCCTCGCGTGCGTACTCGAGGGCGAGGACGCGGGTGAGCGAATCGACGCCGCCCTTGGCCGCGTGATAGCTGGCAGCCCGGAACTCACTGCCGACGCGTCCGAGGATCGAACTGATGTTGATCATCACGCCACCGGTGCCCTGGGCGAGCATCTGCTTGCCGGCGAGGCGGCAGCCGTTGATGGTGGCCAGGAGGTCGAGTTCGATAATGGAGCGCATCCGCTTGAAGCTGCCCTGGTCGTGGCGGAGGCCGGAACGGTCGGTGTAGCCGGCGTTGTTCACCAGGATGTCGAGCTTGCCGAACTCTTCAACGGCGCGGGCGAAGACGCCTTCGATCTGGGCTTCGTCGGTGATATCGGCGGAGACGGCGAGGGCGCGGCCACCGTAGGAGCGGACCATCTCGGCCGTCTGGTCGATGAGTTCCTGGCGACGAGCGGTGACGACGACATCGGCGCCGGCGCGGGCCAGGCCGCGAGTGAAGGCGACGCCGAGGCCCGAGGAGGCCCCCGTGACGAGAGCGACTTTGCCTTTGAGGCTGAACAGTTCGACGAGGCTAGGGTCCACCCGGCAACTCCCAACGCGGATGGCCGGAATCCTACACGGCGGGCAGCGTAGCCGCCTAAGCGATGAGGCGGGGTTCGGGACGCTCGGGGTTCGCCCGCTCCCGCTCGATGATCTCTTCTATCTCGAGGACCGCCTGCTTGAGTTCTCCGTGGCGGTTGTAGACGACGTAGTCGTTGTTGTGGATGTCGTCGAGTTCGGCTTCGAGTTCGGCGATGCGGCGTTCAAGCGACCCGGAGTCTTCGCTGCCGCGTCCGATGAGACGGGCGCGCAGGGCTTCGCGGTCTTCGGCCATGAGGAAGATGAAGACCGCACCCTGGAGGCGGCGCCGCCACGTCTGGGCGCCCTGGACGTCGGTGCGGATGATGACGTCTTCGCCGCGCGAGAGCGGACCTTCGACTTCGGTGCGTTCAAGGCCCTTGTAGTCGTCGTAGACCCGGGCCCATTCGGCGAAGTGCCCTTCGCGGATCTTGCGTTCGAACTCGAACTCGCTGAGGAAGTGGTAGTGGTTGCCGTCGCGCTCGTTGGTGCGCGGGGCGCGGCTGGTGGAACTGGTGGCGCGGTGGATCCCGGTGCGTTCCCGGAGCAGATCGATCACCGAGTCCTTGCCGACTCCGGACGGGCCGTGGAGGACGATGACCAGCGGGCGCTTCTTCACGCCCCGATCATCCCGCCCTCGGCCGCCCGCGCAAGGTCTTGCCAGAACGCGGGGTACGACACGCCTACAGCGTCGTTCTCGATTTGCGTCTCTCCGCTGGCCAGAGAGCCGGCGATGGCGCCAAGCATCCCGATGCGGTGGTCGCCCCGCCCGTCGAGCCTGGCGCCATGGAGATGCGCCGGGCCATGGACGACGAAGCCATCTTCGCGCGGGGTGATGCGCGCCCCCATGCGGCTGAGGACGTCGACGGTCGCCTGGACGCGGTCGGATTCCTTGACGACGAGTTCTTTGGCGTCTTTGACGACGGTCTCGCCTTCGGCGAAGCAGGCGAGGACGGCAACCAGGGGGAGCTCGTCGATCGCGCGCGGCACGAGGCCGCCGGAGACGATGGTGCCGCGGAGTTGCGATGTCCGCACAAGGAGGTCCGCAGCGGGCTCCCCACCGCTGTGGCGTTCTTCGAGCCTTTCAACGGAGGCGCCCATCTGTTGGAGGATGTCGAGCAGGCCGGGGCGCGTGGGGTTCACGTTCACGCCTTCGAGGAGGATCTCCGCATCCGGGTGGCAGGCGGCGAGGACGAGCCACGGCGCCGCACTGGAGATGTCGCCGGGGACGCGGAGTGAGAGAGGGGCAAGGCGGCTTGGTGGTGCAATCCGCGTCGTGGAGCCGCTCTCGGAGACCTCGGCGCCCATGGCGGAGAGCATCCGCTCGGTGTGGTCGCGGCTCTTCTCAGGTTCCGTCACGGTTGATGGGCCGTCGGCATAGAGCCCGGCCAGCATGATGGCGGACTTCACCTGGGCGCTGGCGACGGGGCTCTTGTAGTCGATCGCGTGCAGCGAGCCGCCCTTCACGACTACCGGTGCGAGGGTGTCGCCTTTGCGGGCGCTGATCTGGGCACCCATGGAGCGGAGCGGCGTGATGACGCGGCCCATTGGCCGGGTGCGGAGCGAGGCATCGCCGGTGAGTATCGAGAGGAGGGGCTGGCCGGCGAGGAGCCCGAGCAGCAGGCGCATGCTGGTGCCGCTGTTGCCGCTGTCCAGGACGTCCTCCGCTTCGAAGAGCGAGTGGAGGCCGTTGCCGCGGACGTGCGCGACCGGGGCGCCTTCCGGCCAGTCGATCTCGACGCCGAGGGCGGCGAGGCAAGCGGCCGTGGAGCGCACGTCTTCCGATTCGAGGATCCGCTCAACGGTCGCCGGGCCGTCCGCTATCGCGTTGAAGATGAGCGAACGGTGGGAGATCGACTTATCCGAAGGGACCTCGATGCGCGCACGGATGCTCCGAGCGGCGTTGACGATCACAGCTTGTCGTCGATGCCGAGGTCGCGCTTCAGCTTCGAGTCGTCGGGCTTCGGCGGATTCGCAGAGAGACGGTCGGTGGCTTCCTTCAGCTTGTCATAAAGACCGCCGACGAAGAGCCTGCCCATGGCGTCCTGGGCAGACGGTGGAGCGACCCCTTCGGGAACGCGCCGTTCGGGCGGACTGGCCATGAAGGTGTCGCGGTCGAACTGGGTGCTGCGGAAGAGGTCGTAGACGGGCTCGTGTCCGGTCTGAATCGCTTCTTTAATGGTGCTCAGTTCGCCCTGGAGGCGGGTGATCCAGTGGAGCACGGCCTCGCGGTTCGTGATCATGATGTCGCGGGACATGGTTGGGTCGCCGCTGGCGAGGCGGGTGAGGTCCCGGAAGCCTGGCCCTGCGAGGAGGGAGGCATCTTCCCAGCCCTGGCTGTCGCGGACCATGCGGAAGAGCGCGACGGACACGACGAGCGGCAGATGGCTGACGGCGGCGGCGTACTGGTCGTGCTCCGCAGGGTCGATGTAGAGCGGGGTTGCGCCGAGCGTCTCGATCAGGCCGAGGACGACGCCCACGGCGCGTTCATCGGCGCGGGGGGAGGGCGTCATCGCCCAGGTCGCTCCCTTGAAGAGCTCGGGCGTGGCCGCGTCCGGGCCGCTCTTTTCGCGGCCGGCCATGGGGTGCCCGCCGATGAAGTTCACGGATTCCGGGAGGAACTCCTGGGCCCAGCGCATGATGTCGGCTTTGGTGCTGCAAACATCTGTGACCACGACGCCGGCGGCGAAGTACTTGCCCGCGTCTTGGAGGATCTGGCGGGCGGCCATCACCGGCGTGGCGATGATGACGAGCCCGGCGCCTTCCACGGCTTCCTCGAGCGAGCCCACTTCCTTGTCGATCGCCCCGAGCTTCTTCGCCGTTTTGGCGGAGCCGCGATCGCGGTCGGCGCCGACGATTTCGTACTGGCGGCCTTCGCGTTTTGCGAGGGCGAGACCGATCGACGTCCCGATCAGGCCGGTGCCGATGATAGTGATGCGCGATTGAGCCATTGGGACCCCTGGGGCAAAGGAAACTGCGTTCGAAACGGTGCCTCTAGGCTAGCACACGTTACGTTCAGACAATGAACGCGAAGATGTCGTCGTAGACGAACCGGATGATCCAGCCGAGCGGGCTGATGGCGGGGTTGACGAAGCCGATCACGAGCAGCGTCATCAGGATGCCCGGTCCGTAGGGCGCGAGTTGTTCGAGCCCCTGAGCCAGCTCTTTCGGGAGCAGCCCGGTGGCCACCTTGAAACCGTCGAGCGGCGGCAGCGGGATGAGGTTGAAGATGCCGAGAACGATGTTCAGGCTGATGACGAAGAACAGGAAGAGAAAGACGTACTCCTCCCCCGACCCGAAGCGGATGACCGCCTCGATGTTCGTTCCGAAGCGCGATTCGACGAGACCCGTCCGGATGGGAATGGCGGCGAGGGCGGCGAAGAAGAAGTTCGAGGCCGGCCCGGCGAAGGCGACGATGGCGTTGCCCCGGCGGGGGCCGCTCTTGAGGCGCCAGGGGTTCACGGGCGTGGGCTTGGCCCATCCGAAGCCGAAGAGCAGGAGCAGCACGGAGCCGACGGGGTCCAGGTGCGCAAGCGGGTTGAGCGTGAGCCTTCCCTGGCGCGCGGCGGTATCGTCGCCCAGTTCGTTGGCGGCCCACGCGTGGCTGAACTCGTGGAAGGCGAGTCCGGTGAGGATCGCGGTCATGAAGGCCGCGAGGTAAACGAGGAAGACAACGGGGTGTTCGGCGAGACTGTCCAGATACCAGACCATTAGCCCAAATGCTAGCACAGGTGCGCGATTTGACCCGAACGTGGTTCGGCGCATGGGGTTTGCGATTATTGACGCAAACCACAGGCGGGGTTACGGTCGCCAACAGCGCGGGAGTTTACTTCCGTGCCGGTTGCTTGGTGGCAGCCATCGGTACTGCGGGGGTACCGGCATCTTCGATGCGGCCAAGGGCGCGAGCGGGCGTCAGACCAGGGCAGGAACGCCTGCCCAAAGCGCGAGGTAGCCGAGTGGTTTTCCCCGGTGTTGGCCGGCTTTCGCTCCATGTGCCTCAGGCTCTTGTCCCGTTCGGGTTGGCCGTATGCGCCATCCTTTTGACGCTGTTCGGCTGGGCGCTCCTCGGCCCCTCGAATGCCGGCAACGACGTCGTCCTCAACGGTCCCGACATCTCATCAATTCGCTCCATCGCGTATACGCTCCCCGGCGACCACTTCGACGACATCGTGGTCCAGCCGGCATCCGGCGCTACCGCGCCCCGAGTTATCGCCACGTTCCCCAGCGGCGGTCCGACCGGGTTCCATACCCGCGGTTCGGCGTCGCCTCTCGGTGACCAGCTCGCCGTCCTCTGGATCCCCGCTTTCGCTACCACTGCCAACCTGGCGCTGGTCGACCTGCCTTCTGGGCGGGTGCGGCCGGTCGAGGGTTCGTTCGACTCCCTTTCGGCGCTGGCCTGGGCACCCGACGGCACGCGCATCGCCGCCACGAAGACGAGCGAAGCCGATGGCGTGAAGACCATCGCCGTCCTGGAGATCGAGGTGGCGACGCTCCAGTCGCGGCCCCTCGCGGCGTTCGAGAATGTGATTGAAGTGGTGCCGGTCGGCTACAGCTTCGACAGCAGCCGGCTGTTTACGGTGGTGGTCGACGCAAAGGGCTCGAACCTCTACGTAGAGCGCGCGGGAAAGACCGAACTTGCGGCGGAACTGAGTCCCGGCCGGACGCGCGACTGGGCCCTGAGCCCGGACGGTGCGCGCCTGGCCTATGTGGACGTCCTGAGCGGCGGATCGCGCACCTACGTCGGCCGGACCCTGGTGATTGCGACGGGCGCCATCACGACGCTGCCCGCGGAGAAGAACCAGCTGGGCGCGAACTGGATGCCCGGTTCGCCCATCCCGGCGTTCGGCGGTCCCGGGGGAGCCTGGAAACTGACAGACCCGGCCGCAGAGTCGGCCTACCTGGTGCCTGAGGACTGGTCGCCGGACGGCGCCTACCTCGTGGCGACGGTTTATTCGGCCGCGGGCGACAAGACGAGCCGGCCAACAACCGCACTCGAACTGATCTCGCGGCAGACCACAACGACCGAATCCACCCGCCTGCGCATCTCCGAAGCCACCGGAGCGGCGTTCCTTGGCTGGGTGCGCGACCTGAACTGAGCGGATTTCACCAACACCGAGGAGCCAGCATGGCCGTTTCTACTCGACACATGACTCGCCACCACGACTATTCGCGGCTCTTCATCGCGCTCGCTGTGCTCGGCGGGGTGATAGCGCTGGCGCCGATCGTCGCGGCGATCGCCGGCCTCGGCGGCGCCGGGGTGGGTGCGCGAACGGCGTTCGCCAGCGCGCCCTCCGGGGAGTACGTGGTGCTCGGGAGAAACGAAGGCAAGGTCGACGTGATCTCGGTCGCCCGCCCGGAAGACCCAGGTTCGGTGACGGAGATCACGCGCGTCGCCCATCTCGACGGGTTCACGTCGACGGGCGCCGTTTCGCCTGATGGCAAGCGGCTCGCCCTGGTGACGGTGGACGGGGGCAGCGGTTCGCACCCGGTGGCCTCGCTGAATGTGATCGACATGGAATCCGGGCGGATCGTGCGCGCGGCGGAAAACGTGGTGCCCGGGCAGTCGCCGCTCTGGTCGGCCGACGGAGGGGACCTCGTGTTCACGCGGATGCCTTCGGGGAACGAATCCCAGGGTCCGATCCACCTGCTCCGAGTCTCGCGCGATGGCGACAGGGAGCGCCGCCTGCGGGAGTTCACGAGCGCGCTCGGCGTGTATCCGGTGGGCTACGACAGCGAGGGGCGGCTGGTCACGGTCATCCTCGACGCCGCCGGCACCTCAGTCGACCGCGAGGGAGCTGAGCGCCTGCCGCTTTCGACCAACCTGACCCGCGACTGGAAGGTGAGCCCCGACGGGCTCCAGATCGCGTTCGTCGACGTGGACGCAACAGCGGGCGTGGAATACATCGCCCGGACGGCGCGCCTGGACGGCAGGAGCGTCGAATCGTTGAGCGCCCAGGTTTCGGCGCTTGGCACGGCCTGGAACCCTGCGACAAACGACCCGAGCTTCGGCGTCGAGCCGGGTGCAGGCGACCCGACCGGCCGGATCCAGGAGCTTTCGGCTGCCGGGTTCGATGTCCCGCTGGGCTACTCGGCGAGCGGGAAGGCCCTGACGGTCAACCACTGGAGCGGCGGCTCGTTCGACGAGCCCGGCCGTCCGCAGCTGCAGGTCATCGCCGGGAACAGCCGCGTGACCTACGAAGATCAGACGAGGTTCTTCGGTTGGTCGTCACGATAGAGCGCTTCATCCTTGGTCTCGCGATTGGCGCGTTTGCGTTGGCGGCAGTGTTCGCCAACCCCGAATCGGCGCGCGCCGATCACTATGCCTGCCACCCGCCAGCCGACGGCTGGGGCTTCGACACGTACGAATACGAAGACTACGTCGGCAAGTACAACACGCTGATCGACCTCGCGGTGCGCGGCTGGGCCGTGCCGGGCGCCTACTCGGTGGGCGATGAGACGGTGGACGTGACCTACCAGGGCGTCGAGTCGGGGCCGAGGTCTGCGCGGGTCCCGGCGTCGAAGGCGAACAGCATCCCGCCCTCGGTCTACAAGGCCATCGCCCACATCGAGGCGGACTGGGCGAACGCGGCCAGCCAGGTCCCCTATGGCGGGACGGGACCAGTGCTCCTCTCGATGGACTGCGGCTACGGCATCGGCCAGATCACGAGCGGGATGGGCCACCTTGGCGGAGCGGCGCTGGAGCCCGGCGTGGCAGCAGCGCGGCAGGCGGCCATCGGCACGCACCCGGCATTCAATATCGCCGAGGGCATTCGCATCCTCGCTGACAAGTGGAACAGCGCCCCGAACTACCGGCCGATCGCCGGTACGGGCGACCCGGCCGCGCTGGAAGACTGGTACTACGCGATCTGGAGCTACAACGGCTTCGCGTTCGTGAACCATCCGCTGAACCCGACGAAAGACCCGCTTCGCGGCAGCGTCTGGAACTGCGGCGACCCGAACGCGCCTGGCTACGGCGTGTTCACCCGCGGCGACTACCCCTACACGGAAAACGCCTACGGCTGCCTGCGGTATCCGCCGATGCCAAAGGGCGTCTCCTATCCTCCACCGCTGGGCGGGAGCGGGCCGGCAACGCCGCCGGCGGCCAACCCCGGCGGCGCCAAGTTCGCCGTTGGAGACGAAGTCGTGGTCTTCGGCACCGGCAACGGTCTGAACGTGCGGCAATCCGCCGGCACGTCGGCTCCCGTCGCTACGGTAGTGCCGGATGGGACGCGGCTCACCGTGGTCGGAGGCCCCCAGGCCGCCAACGGGCTGACGTGGTGGAACGTCCAATCGGCGACGGTGACCGGTTGGGCCGCGGAACAGTTCCTGGCAAAGCCACAGGCCGAGCCGGACCCCGACGCGCCCGTGAACGCAGCCGGCCGGATGTGGCCGCCGCAGGTGTTCACCATGCCGAACCTCGCCTCGCCGGAGATCGCTTCGGCGTTCACCGTCGCGGCCTACGACACGTGCGACGATGCCGGGTTCTCGGGAGGCTGCCCGCTGATGGACTTCCCGACCTCGCCGCATTACGACTCGTCGCCACCGGCCGATCCCTCGGCGGCGGCGTACTTCCTCGGCGAGCCGGTACTTCAGATCCCCGGCGAACTGACCGTGAACCTGACAGCAGGGGCGACCACCGCCTCCACGTCGCCGGTGACGATCAAGAACCTCGGGACGGCCCTCGCGCCGTTCAGGATACGGACGTCGGCCGACTGGCTGGTGGTGAAACACGCGAGCGGACCGCGGCGGCTGGATGGCGGGCTTGCGATCGGTTCGAACTACGAAGTGGTCGACCAGAAAACGCCGCGAATCGCAACCGCCGGGCGTGACAGTTCGCTCGTGATCACCGTGGACCCGACCTACCTGAAGGCGGGTACGCACATCGGGACGGTCATCATCGACTCGCTCCTCGGTCCCGCCACCAAGTCGGTGTTCAACGTCACCGTGGTGTCCACAGGCGGCAGCGGCGGTACTGGCGCGGGCTCGGGCTCGCCTTCTCCCGTGCCGCAGCCGACACCGTTCTACCGTGCCATCGTCCCGAACCTGACATCCGACCGGTAGGGACGATGGCCCTACCGGTGGCCGGATGTCCGCCGGGATGACTAATGACCGGCGTGCGCCTCCTCGAGCGCCTTCTTGCTCTGCTCAACGACCTTCTGGGCGAGCTGTTGGGGGACTTCGCCGTAGTGGTCGAAGTCCAGTTCGAAGGCGCCGCGGCCCTGGGTGATCGAGCGCAGATCGGCGGCGTAGCGCTGCACCTCGGCGAGCGGCACCTCGGCTTCCACGACGCTCATACCTCCTTCGGGGTTGATGCCGTGGATCTTGGCGCGCTTGGTGTTCAGGTCGCTGACGATGTCGCCGGCGTTGAGTTCCGGGGCCTGCACGCGGATGGTCATCACCGGTTCGAGCAGCTGCGGGCCGGCGGCGGTGATGGCTTCCTTCAGCGCCTGGGAGGCCGCGAGCTTGAAGGCCATTTCACTCGAATCGACGGGGTGGTGCTTGCCATCGAGGAGCGTGACCTGGCAGTCGGTGAGCTGGTACCCGGCGAAGACGCCGTGGACCGCCGTCTCGTGGACGCCTTTTTCGACAGCGGGGATGAACTCCTTGGGGACCGAACCGCCCACCACTTTTTCTCCGAAGACGAGGCCGGAGCCGCGGGGCAGCGGTTCGACATCGAGGACGACGCGCGCGTACTGGCCGTGGCCACCCGTCTGCTTCTTGTGCGTGTAGTCGGCGTGGCCCTTCCTGGTGACGGTCTCGCGGTAAGGCACGCGAGGCAGCGTGAGTTCGACATCGATGTTGAATTTCCGCTTGAGCCGCTCCATGGTGACGTCCAGGTGGGCTTCGCCAAGGCCGGAGAGGATGATCTCGCCGGAGGACTGGTCCCGGCTCAACCGGAGCCCCGGGTCCTCTTCGACGAGCCGCTGGAGGCTCGTGCCGAGCTTATCGACAGCACCCTTCGAGGTTGGATGGACGGCCATGCTGAAGACCGGGCTCGGGAAATGGATCGGCTCGATGCTTGCTCCGAGCTCCTTGGCGCAGAGGGTGTCGCCCGTGGCCGTCTGGGCGAGCTTGGCGACGACGCCGATATCCCCCGCCTGCAGCTCGGGCGTGGCGATCTGCTCTTTCCCGCGCTGGAGGTAGATCGTGCCAAGGCGTTCATCGACGTCGCGGTTCGTGTTCCAGAGGTGGCTATCGGCTTTGACGGTGCCGGAAACGACGCGCATGTAGGTGAGGCGCCCGACGTACGGGTCGGCCGACGTCTTGAAGACGTGGACCGCGGGCGGCGCTTTCGGGTCCGGGACGAGCTCCTTGCTCCCGGCGGCGATGGGACCGCGGTCGATGGGTGACGGGCCGCTGAAAGCGATGTTGTGGAGGGCCTGGCGGACGCCGATGAGCCTGGTGGCCGAGGCGCAGATGACGGGAATGATGAGGTTGTGGTCGAGCCCGCCGTGGAGGACTTTGCGCAACTCGTCTTCGGAGAGCTCTTCATCCGCGAAGTACTTGGTCATGAGTTCTTCGTCGGTTTCCACGATGCCTTCAATAAGCTGGGCGCGAAGGGTGGTGGCTTCCTCGGCGAGGTCGGCGGGGATATCCGTTTCTTCCGCCTGCTCGCCGACGTAGGCGCGCATGTGGAGCAGATCGACGATGCCCTGGAAGCTGTCGTGGGCGCCGATGGGGAGTTGGAGCGGCATGACCCGGTGGCCCCAGCGAGCCTGGAGCTGGGAGAGCACCTGGCCGAAGTTCGCGTTCTCCCGGTCCATCCGGTTGACGACGATCATCTTCGGCAGGCCGAGCTTCTCGGTGATGTTCCAGGTCCGGTCGGTGCCGACTTCGGGGCCGGAAACGGCGTCGACGACGACGAGCGCCATATCGGCGGCCTGCGCGCCGCAGATGACTTCGGAGATGAAGTCGGCGTAGCCGGGTGTGTCGATCAGGTTGATTTTCCTGCCCTCCCACTCCACCGGGATGATGGAGAGGTTGAGGCTGAACTTCCGCTTGTGTTCGTCCTCGTCGTAATCGCTAACGGTGTTCTGGTCCTGGATGGTCCCGAGACGGGTGGAGCCGCCGCTCTCGTAGAGCGCGGCTTCGGCGAGCATCGTCTTTCCGACGCTGCCGTGGCCAACCAGGACCACATTACGGATGTCTTCGGTGGCGTACACCTTCATAGATCCGAACCTCCACAGCTATAGATGAGACAAAGGTCTGGCCGGGATTCTACCCGCCCGCTTCAAGCCCCCTCAATCCGGGAGCGGCGGGGCGGTACACGACGGAAACCGTCAAGTGCTGTCGGGTTGGGGCGTTCGTCTCGCCCGCTCCCGTTGCTGGCCGTAGACTGAGGGAGACTCGCACGAATGTTCGCATTATGACTTCTACCTACGTCGCTCTCGACCTTGAAACGACCGGGCTGGACCCGGACCGCGACCGCATTATCGAAGTCGGCGCGGTGCGATTCGACCCCGATGGGCACGAACTCGATACCCTTTCGTACGTAGTCAACCCGGGCCGCGAGGTCCCCGCCTTCATCGAACGGTTCACGGGAGTGACGAACGAGATGACCGCGCGGGCGCCGAAGCTCGCCTCGATCCGGCCGGAAATCGAACGGTTTGTCGGCGATTCCGTGGTCGTGGGACATAACATCGGCTTCGACCTGCACTACCTCGGCCGGGAAGGCGTGCGGATGACGCCGAAGGCGGTGGACACCGCCGGGCTCGCGCGGTATCTCCTGCCGACACTGCAAGGGCATGGGCTGATGGAGGTGGCCGGGGCACTCGGGGTCGTGGCGGCGGACCACCACCGCGCCTTGAACGCCGCCCGGACGGCGGCGGCGGTGTTCGTCGGCCTCCTGCGGAGCGCGGAGGCGCTCCCGGAATCGCAGCGGTTCCAGCTCGCGCGCTTCGTGGCGATGCACGAGCCGCTGCTTGCGCAGGTCATCGCCGGCGAGGAGTGGGACCGCCGTTCGGGAGGGAGCCACATCCCGGTGCTCCGCCCGGCGCCGGAACGACCCGTGCTGGAGCCGCGCGAGCCGCGAATCCCGGTCCAGGCGGCAGATCTGCGACGAGCGTTCGAATCGGCGCCGGCCGGGTTCGAACGGTTCGAGCAACGGCCGCAACAGCTGGAGATGGCGGAAGCGGTGCGGTCGGCGTTCCATCGTGGAGGGCACTGGCTGATCGAGGCCGGCACCGGCGTGGGGAAGTCGCTGGCGTACCTGCTCCCGGCTGCGCTTCACGCCATCGAGAACGGCGAGCGCGTGGTCATTTCGACGAACACCATCGCCCTCCAGGAGCAACTGCTCTCCAAGGACATCCCGGCGCTGCGGAAGGTGCTGGTGGATGCCGGCGTCATCAAGGAGCCGGAGGAGTTCCGGGCGGCGCTGCTGAAAGGACGCTCCAATTACCTGTGCATGCGCCGCTGGGTGGGCAATTACGCGGCCGGGCTCGGCGACCCGGACTTCGCCCGGCTGAGCTCGGCGATGCTGGTCTGGCTCGGGGAAACCGAGACCGGCGACCGTTCGGAGCTGAACCTCGACCCAACGGAGTGGGTAACGTGGCAGCGCTTCTCGGCGCAGGATGCGGACTGCCTGGCGCGACAGGACCGGTACGTGCGCGAAGGGAACTGCTTCCTGTTGCGGGCCCGGCAGGCTGCGGAGTCGGCGCACATCCTCGTGGTGAACCACGCCCTGCTGCTTGCAGACCTCGTCGCCGGCGGAAGCGCCATCCCTGACTTCGACCACCTGATCATCGACGAAGCGCACAACCTGGAGGATGTTGCCACCAACCAGTTCGGCGGCAGCATCAGCATGCGCAAGACCATCGAAGCGCTGGACGGCATCCACCGCCGGCCAGGCCGCGACCACCGCGAGGGCGGCATTGTCACGCTTGTGCGAGCGCTGCCGGAGTCGGCCTTCGGGCCGGTTTCGAAGTCATTGGAAGAGGCAGTGGCGCGCTGCACGGAGAAGGCGCGGCCCTTTTTCGATTCGCTGGCCGCGCTTCTCGCGCCGGGGGGCGAAGACGAGCGCGTGCTGATTACGGGCGGCGTCCGGCACAGCGACGTTTGGGGAAAGGTCGAAGCTGCGTGGCATGACTTCGAGATCGGCCTGCGCGACGTCGAAGCGCGAGCAGCGTCCACGCGGAAGCTGATCGCGGAAGCCGCGATCGAGAGCGCCGAGGTGCTGGCCGGGGAAGTTGATTCCGCGCTGCGGAAGGTCTCGGACCTCCACCTCCAGGCGCAACAGATCCTTGGGGCGACGGCTGACGACCTCATTCTCTGGGCCGGGCGCGACCGCGATACCACTGGCACACTGAATGTCGCTCCGTTGGAAGTCGGCCCGCGGCTCTGGGAGGAACTGCTCTCGAAACGGCGTGGCGTCGTCGCCACAAGCGCGACGCTGAGCGCGAACAACGACATGGGCTTCGCTGCGAGGCGGTTGGGCTTCGAGGATCCGCAGGTGCTCCAGCTCGGCTCGCCGTTCGACTACCCGAACGCGACGCTCCTCTGCGCTGTCGAGGATGTGCCGGACCCGTCCGACAGGGGCTACCTCGACGGGGTCGCACGCTCGATTGTCGAACTCACGTTGGCGTCGGATGGCCGGGCGCTGGCGCTGTTCACTTCGAACGCGGCGCTTCGGCGGGTGGCCGAGATCGTCCGGCCGGAACTGGAGGCAGCCGGGATCATCGCACTGGCACAGGGGGTGGATGGCTCGCCGAAGCA
>CALMIW010000727.1 GCA_937864275.1 uncultured Dehalococcoidia bacterium | reverse complement strand
TTCGGGCCTCTGCTTGGGGGTGCCTTGCGCCGCGGCGCGGGGGCGGGCGGCCGCACGCCGGCGTCGACTGGACCAACGACTCGACGATGTCGCGTACGCGCCCCAGCCTTGCACTCTCCTCGATGTACAGGACCTCGCTAGCGCTGACGGGCACGACCTCCGCCTCGAGCAGCGCATTCGCAGCGATCCGCAGCGAGACGCGCTCCGCGCGTACCGAAACGGTGCGAGGCCAAAGGGTGCTTCGGGGCCCGAGCAGGGCGGGAAGGTCGGCAGGACGCACGTCGGCCAGCGATAGCGTCGCGATGCCGTAGCGCTGCGCGAGATGCTGAGCCTCGGCCGAGAATCCGGCCTCCGACACCAACAGGAGCACCGTGGTTGCGAGTCGCCGATGCTTGGCTCGCATGGTGCCGATCCAGGTGACGTCGGCGAGACGATGATTGCTCCTAACCTCCATCGAGACGACTACGGGATCCGCACCTATCGTGCCCGTCACGATCGCATCGACCGCGACGACGGCGCGGCGCTGCCGATCGAACATGTACGGCGACAGGGACACCCGTGCGTTCGCGCCCAGCGCGGATCGCACCCATTCCGCCAGCGCCTGCAAGGCTTGCGAAGGACCGCTCATTCCCGTGGAGTTCCCGAATCGTTGCGGCCTGCGTCGCCGGCGACATGAAGCGCAGTCGACGGGATCGATGTGGCCTGCGAGCTTCGAGTATGCGGGAAAAGGCGGCGGGGGTTGAGGCGATGGAGATCGCCGACTGCGCTACGACCGGCGTCCGAGCCTCGCGGCGTGTCGCGCCCTCGGGCACGCGCGGCATTCATCCACTGCATTAGGCGGGCTCATCACGGTAGATGCGGTTCGCGCGTCGAGCGCGCTCGTCGTCGATGCGATGCACTCAATAGTCTCGCGCAGGAAGACTCGCTTCGCGAGACGCCTCGGCCGAACTGCGGGCGCTGCCGTCCATTCATTTTGTGCCGAGCGAGCCCCCATCTATCGTCCGCGCTCGAAGCGGCCGTGGCGCGATCTGTCGGAAGTGAGTGAGAGGCGGACTCGAAGACGAACGAGGAGCGTCGGTCGCGCCAGGATGGTGAAATGAAATTCAAGATTTTGATCTGGGGCATCCCGCAGGCCATGCGGGCGGCCGCGAAGGTCTACCCCGAGTACGCGGCGCGCCTGAAGGAGCGCAACCTGGTTGCCCAGTTCCGGCTGCGCGACAAGCCGGAGGGGCGCTGGATCCAGCTCGACAACGGCAAGGTGCGCACGGGCGCCGGCCTGCACGCGAAGCCGGACGTCACGCTGTTCTTCAAGAACGCGGCGATCGCCGAGAGCTTCCTGACGCCGCCGTTCGACATGCTCGAGCGCATCGACGCGGCCAAGAACTTCAAGATCGGCCTCGAGGGACCCGAGGACCTCGCGGTCTGGTACATGCAGACGCTCGCGCGCCTCGAGACCGTGACCTGGAAGGCCGGGACGGACCTGGGCAACGGCGTGATGCGCTACACCACGGGCTCGAACAGCGGCCCGCTGTTCGTCTACGTCAAGGACGGCAAGATCCTGCGCACCACGCCGATCGACTTCGACGAGAGCGACGCGGCGCCGTGGACGCTGAGCGCGCGCGGCCAGACCTTCAAGCCCTCGCGCCGCACCCCCACCGCCTCGCACGCGGTGTGCATGAAGTCGATGGTGTACTCGAAGAACCGCATCCTCTACCCGATGAAGCGCGTCGACTTCGACCCCGACGGCGAGCGCAACATCCAGAACCGCGGCAAGTCGAAGTTCGTGCGCATCAGCTGGGACGAGGCGACGGACCTGATCGTCAAGGAGATCAAGCGCGCCAAGGCGGTCGGCCCCGGCGCGGTCTGCGTCGCCAACGGCTCGCACCACCAGTGGGGCAACCTCGGCCACTACCTCAGCGGCTTCAACCGCTTCTGGAACCTGATCGGCTGCACGAAGCTCGTGCACACGCCCGACAGCTGGGAAGGCTGGTTCTGGGGCGCGATGCACCACTGGGGCAACAGCCTGCGGCTCGGCTGCCCCGAGTTCTACGGCACGGTCGAGGACTGCCTGCAGGAAGCCGAGCTGATGGTGTTCTGGTCGAGCGACCCGGACGCCACCTACGGCTTCGACGGCACCGAGCGGCGCGAGTGGGCGAAGCAGCTCGGGATCAAGATGATCCACATCGACCCGTACCTCAACCACACCGCCGCGCACCTCGGCGGCAAGTGGATCTCGCCGAAGCCGGGCACGGACCCTGCGATGGCGCAGGCGCTCTGCTACGTCTGGATCACCGAGAACCTCTACGACAAGGCGTTCGTCGAGGAGCGCTGCACCGGCTTCGCCGAGTGGAAGGCCTACATCCTCGGCGAGAAGGACGGCGTCGCGAAGACGCCGGAGTGGCAGGAGCAGGAGACCGGCGTGCCGGCGCGCGACGTGCGCGCGCTCGCACGCGAGTGGGGCACCAAGAAGACCTATCTCGGCGCCGGCGGCTGGGGTGTCGGCCTCGGCGGCGCGGGCAGGAGCCCCATGGGCATCCAGTGGGCGCGGATGATGACCATCCTCGGCGCCATGCAGGGCTTCGGCCGTCCCGGCTCGAACTTCGGCAACCTGCAGTTCGGCGCGCCGATGGACTTCAACTTCTACTTCCCCGGCTACGGCGAGGGCAGCTTCTCCGGCGAGATGATGGCGAGCGCCAACACCGCCAACAACTACCAGCGCATGCCGCACATCCTGACG
>CALMIW010000726.1 GCA_937864275.1 uncultured Dehalococcoidia bacterium | reverse complement strand
GCCTCGGTGGTGGCGGGAACCGGCGTCGGCATCCAGGCGGTCACCGTGCCGCTGTACATCCGCGACCGCGTCTCGGACGACCAGAGGGCGGTCGCAATCGCCGCCGCGCTCATCTGCCAGACGCTACCCGGCGCGGCGCTCGCACTGGTCGGCGGGGTGGTGGCGGACCGGGTGGAACGGCGGCGCATCCTCGTCCGAACGTACCTCGTCGCGGCGGCGGTCTCGCTCGTCTACGTCGCGCTGGCAGGCTCGGAGGCGGCGATGATCTGGCCGGTGTTCATCCTGGCGGCGATCGTGGGCAGCGCGGGGGCATTCACGAACCCCGCGCGGCAGAGCATGGTCCCGCAGATCGTCCGCCAATCGCAGCTCCAGAATGCCGCGATCTTCGGGACGATGGCGTTCATGGCCACGCTCCAGTTCGGCGGGCCGGCGATCGGCGGGATCCTGGCCGACGGACCCGGGCTCTCCGTGGCGTTCGCCGTCGAGGTTGCGGCGCTGGCGCTCGCAGCCGTGCTGTTCTCGCGCATCGCGACGGACCCGCCGGCGCCTACGGGGAAGAGCGTCTTCCGCGACCTGGTGGAGGGGCTGCGGTACGTGCGCCACAACTCGTCGCTGCTGGGCATCCTGCTGTTGGGGACGGTTCCCGGCATGCTGTTGATGGGGCCGTTCATGGTGACCATGGTCCTCATCGTGCAGGACGTCTACGGGGCCTCGGACAAGTTCGTGGGCTTCCTGGTGGGGTCGATGGGAGCGGGGATCCTGATCGGATCGCTGCTGATGAGCGTGCTGAAGCTGAAGCGACGGGGGCTGCTGCTCTGCTTCTCGTTGCTGGGCGGGGGCGTGTTCTGGTTTCTCTACGGGTTCGCCCCGAACGTCTGGGTGGCGATGGGACTGGTGTTGATTGCGGGGATCCTCGGGCCGGCGATCTTCATCAACTTCGCCGTGGCGCTGCTCCAGGAGAACTCCGAGCGGGCGATGATGGGACGCGTGATGAGCATCTACGGGCTGAGTTTCAGTGCGAGCACGCCGATCGGGTACGCGCAGGCGGCGGGGCAGGTGGCACTCTGGGGGCCGCAGACGACGGTGATCGTGAGCGCGGGCATTGTGATGGTGCTGGGCATGCTGGCGATGCTCTTTCTCCGGCCTGTCACCCGGCTGGCCTGAACTTCCACCGGACTGTCGCATCGGTGGCCGAACCCGGTTCAAGTGTTTACGAAACGGTTACCCGCACATGGGTTTCTTACACCCGCGGCTGGCGATTCTGAATACAGGCGGCGCCTCACCCCATGCGCCGCACTGTGAGGTATTCATGCCATTCCGCAAAACCCTCCTCGCCGCGGCGGGCCTGGCGGTCTTCACCGCGGCCGTGGCTGGACAGATGTTCGCTTCCGGGAACCCGGTGGAACGGGCCAGCGCCGCTGGGACGCTCCCTTCCGGCTGGCCATCGACCCTCCAGATCGGCATCGCGGATTCGCCGGGCGGCGCTTCGGCGGCCAAGTCGGTTGCGCCCTTCGGGTTCCGCTACCAGTACCTGGCCGGCGGCGTAAACACCGGCAACGGCTGGGCGAACTGGAACTCCAACGGCCAGTTCGCGACCTATTACATCCAGGACTCGGTCGCCAACAGCATCACCCCGGTCTTCACCTACTACATGATTTTCCAGAGTGCGCCGGGCAACTCCCAGGGGGAGCAGGACGGCGTCCTGAACAACCTCTCCAACACGTCGACCATGACGGCCTACTGGAACGACCTCAAGCTGTTCTTCCAGCGGGCGGGCGCCTTCCCGAACAACCGCGTCGTCCTCCACGTGGAGCCCGACATGTGGGGCTACGTGCAGCAGCGGACGAGCGGCGACAACCCGACGACCGTGGCCGCCCGCGTGGGCTCGACCGGCCTGAGCGAACTCTCGGGCCTGCCGGACAACATGAGCGGCTTCGCGAAGGCCGTGGTGAAACTGCGCGACACCTACGCACCGAACGTCGTCCTCGGCTACCACATGAGCATCTGGGGCACCGGGACCGACATCCAGTGGAGCCAGACGAACGACGCGACGACCGACCAGCTGGCGACGCGCGCGGGCAACTTCTATAACGCCCTCGGGGCGAACTTCGACCTCACCTTCGCCGAGTTCAGCGACCGCGACGCGGGCTTCAAGCAGGCTATCTACGGCGACGGCGGCGCCTCCTGGTTCGACGCGGACGACTTCGCCCGCCACGCCCGCTTCCTGAAGACGTTCTCCAACGTGACGCAGAAGCGGGTCGTGCTCTGGCAGATCCCGCTCGGGAACACGAAGATGCGCGCCCAGAACAACACCGGGAACCACTACCAGGACAGCCGGGGGGAGTGGCTGCTCGGCGAGCCTGCCCGGACGCACCTCTCGACATACGTCGACGCGGGCGTGGTTGCTTTCCTGTTCGGGCGCGGGGCGGACGGCGCGACCTGCGCCTGTGACGCGAACGGCGACGGGGTGACCAACCCTTCGGCGATCAACGGCAACACGCTGACCTCGCTCAACGCCGACGACGACGGAGGCTTCTTCAAGCAGAAGGCGGCGGCCTACTACGCCCAGGGCGCCGTGTCGCTCTCGGGTGGGACGACCCCGCCGGCGCCGACGGCAACGAACACGGCCGCCGCAACCGCGACCGCCACGGCGACGAAGACGAGCACCCCGGCAGCGCCGACAGCGACGGCGACGGCACCGGCCGCCGCGACGAACACCCCGGCGCCGCCAACCGCCACGCCGACGCGGACAAGCACGCAGGCGCCGCCGACGGCGACGGCGACGGCGACTCCCCCGCCGGCAACGGCTTCGTGGACGGCGACGGCAACGACCTCCAAGAGCAGCGTCGTTCGGGGCACGTCCATCCGCATGACGGCGCAGGTGAAGGCGACGGCGGCAAGCACCGCGCTCGTGGACATCGAGGTCTACAACTCAGCGGGCCAGAAGGTGTACCAGCGCTACTGGGACAACCGGGCGTTTAGCGCGAACACCACGCGGAGCTTCAGCGCTTCGTGGACGGTCCCGACGAACCTGCCGACAGGGACGTACACGGTGAAAATCGGCATCTTCAAGCCGGGCTGGAGCGGCATGTACCTCTGGAACAACAGCGCCCGCACCTTCACGGTGCGCTAAGCGACCGCATTCCAGAGAACGCGACTCGAGTGCCCGGGCCGGCTGACGAAGCTGGCCCGGGCACTCTCGTTTGCGGTCAGCGCGGGGCCATCTCGACCATGGCCTGGTGGATCATCTCGCGGCGCTTCTGCGGGTCGGGTTCGAAGGTGAACCAGCTGAGGAATGCCGTGTCGACGCCCGCATCGAGATAGCGCTGGACGTGTTCGTTCCGCTGTTCGGCCGTCCCGTGGACGATGAGGTCGTCGACGACCTTGTCCGGCGTGTTGGCGACGGCGCCCTTGCGGTCGCCGGCATCCCAGCTTTCCCACATGCCGCGCAGGAGCTCGCTACGGCCAAGCCACTGGTGGAACGATTTGTAGACGGGCACGTTGAGGTAGGCGTTGATGTGGCGCCGGCGCATGACGTCGGCTTCGGGGCTGGGCGGGTCGATATTGACCATGAGCCGGGCGGTAATCTCAATCTGGCTGGGGTCGCGGCCGGCGGCGGCGGCGGCCTCGCGGACGACGGCTACCGACTTCTTCACATCCTCGGCCGAAAGCCAGTTGATGATGGCGCCATCGCCGACTTCTCCGGCGACTTTGAGCATACCCTCGCGCAGGGCGGCGACGTGGATCTTCGGGGCGATGGCGGGCGGCTGGGAAAGGCGGAAGCCATCGACGTGGAAGGTCTGGCCCTTGAAGACCACGCGTTCGCCGGCGAGTGCGGGGCGGAGGAACTGGACCATCTCTTTCACACGCGTGGCCGGCTTGATGAACTTGCCGCTGTTCCACATCTCGATGATGGGCTGGGAGCCCGAACCGATGCCGAATTCGAAGCGGCCGGGGGCGAGGTCGGCGATGCTGGCGGCCGACTGGGCCAGGGTGGCGGGACCGCGGCTGTAGACGTTCGCGATGGCGGTGCCGAGCCGCATGTTGGTGGAGAGCGCCATGACCGCGAGCGGCGTGAAGCAATCCTGCCCATCGACTTCGAACGACCAGGCGTCGGGGTAGCCGAGCGCTTCCGCCTCCTTCGCGAGGGCGACGTGCTCGGGCAGGGTGTACCCGAGGATCGGGACGGAGAGTGCGATTCGCTTCTGCATGGCGCTATTCCCCCATCAGCCGGTGCATACGGTCGACGAGGACCGGGACGTACCACTCGAAGTCGGCGCTGGCCGGGTTCGAGGCGGTCTTTTCGATGTAGTGCATGTAAAGGCCCTCGAGGATGATGGCGAGCTTGTAGACGGCGAGGACGTGGTAGAAGGCGAAGTTCTTCATTGAGGTACCGCTCTTCTCGGCGTACATCGAGGCCATCTCTTCGACGGTCGGGAAGCCCTCCTTCGTGGTGAGTGCCGGGCCTTCGGCGCGGCGGCGGGTGCCGGGAGGGTCGCCGGGGTCGCCCCAGGTGGAGAGCAGCCAGCCGAGGTCGGCGAGGGGGTCGCCGATGGTGGCCATCTCCCAGTCGAAGATGGCGATGAGCTCAGGGCGCTCGTTGCGGTACATGACGTTGTCGAGCTTGTAATCGCCGTGCACGACGGAGACGCCGCCAGCCTCGGGGATGCGGTTCTTCAGCCAGACGGTGGCCGAATCGAGGCCGGGCAGGGGACGCGTGCGCGGCTGCGTGAGTTCCCACTGCTTGCTCCAGCGCTCCACCTGGCGGGGGAGGTAGGTGTCGCCCTTGCCGGTGAGGCCCGCGGCCTGGAAGTCGACGGCGTGGAGTTCGACGAGCGCCTGCACGATCTGCTCGGCCACGGCGGCGCGGCCTTCGGGGTTGTCGTAGGCGGCAGGCATTTCCTGGCGGATGACCACGCCGTCGGCGCGCTCCATCAGGTAGAACGGTGCGCCGATGACGGCGGTGTCCTCGCAGACGGCGACCGGCCGCGGGACGCGCGCCCGGCCGTGCAGGGCCGAGAGATAGCGGTACTCCCGCACCACGTCGTGCGCGGTGGGGAGGAGGGGGCCGCGCGGCGGGCGGCGGAGCACCCAGCGCTGGGCGCCACAGGTCACGTAAAACGTCTCGTTGGAGAAGCCGGCGACGTGCTTCTGCACCTCGAGCGGTTGGATCGCGCCGGGAACGTTGGCGTGGACGAAGCGCTGGAGGGCGGCGACATCGATCAGTTGGTCAAGGTTGGCATCGGCCATGGCGAAACCCCGGGTTGGAAGGAATTTGTGGTCCGCTCGGAAACAGCGTGCTGAGTCTTGCCCGCCACCCACGGCGCGTCAACCGGGCAGCCGGAGAGGTCTGCCGCTAGGAGTCGTCGCGCTGGCCGCGGAGGAACTCCTCGACATCGAGGACGAGGTCTTCTCCGCGAGGGAGCTCGGAGTGGGGCTCGGCATCAGCGCCGGAGTCCATCGCTCGCTCCAGCTGGCCGACATAGTCCTGGACTTCGGGGTTTCCGCTGAGGGCGGTGTTGACCTCATCGATGAAGCGCTCGCCGGCGGAATCGAGCTCCGAGAGGTCCCACTCCATCCCGACGATCGCCTGGAGGCGGCGCAGAAGGGCAGCGGTAGCCGGGGGGTTCTGCGAGGTGGTGATGTAGTGGGGCACGTTCGCCCAGAGGCTGGCGCCGGCGAGATCCGAAACGCGCAGGGAATCGTGGAGGACGCCGACGATGCCGGTCGGGCCTTCGTAGCGGGATGGCTGGAGATCCAGGCGGCCGGAGACCTTCGGGTCCATGGCGCTGCCGGTGACGCGCGTCGGGCGGCTGTGGGGCACATCGGCCAGGAGCGCGCCGAGCGAGACAACGAGGTCGGCGCCGACTTCCCGGAAGAGCTCGGCATGGGCCGAGGTGTAGGTGCGCCACTTGAGGGCGGGCTCGGTGCCGATGAAGACAACGATGTCGTGCGGCCCGGTGGGGTTGCGGGCGTAGAAGAAGTCGTTGGTCGGCCAGGTGACCTCGCGGTCGCCGCGGGCGGTTATGCGGACCGACGGGCGCTGCTCCTTGAAGTCGTAGAACGGCTCCGACTCGATGGTGGCGAACTTGCGCGCACCGAGGCGGCGGACGATGAATCGCGCGGCGTTCGTCGCCGCGGAAGCGGCGTCGTTCCAGCCGGAGAACGCGCAGACGGCGATCGGCGACTTCAAGCCTGGCTGGGCGTCGACCTTCAGATACTCCACGGGGAGAGGATACCAAGGGCACGTGGTGCTGTCAGAGCGCCCAAGCCACGCGGGGCAAGGGACATGTGGCGCGGCGGACGCACTGGACTTTGCTACACTCCAGAACATATGAGCGACCGGGCCACGGTCCTCCATGTCGACCTCGACGCGTTCTACGTGTCGATGGAGTTGCTGCGCCATCCGGAACTGCGGGGGATGCCGGTGGTGGTGGCCGGCGGACTGGGGAACCGCGGGGTGGTGAACACGGCGAGCTACGAAGCGCGCCGCTTCGGCGTCCGTTCGGCCATGCCGGTGAGCCAGGCCCGCAGGCTCTGTCCGAAGGCGGTGTTCCTGGAGTCTGACTACTCCTACTACAGCAAGGCCTCGAAGCAGTTCCACGCCATCCTCCGGGACTTCACGCCGCTGGTGGAACCGGCCGGGGCGGACGAAGCCTACCTGGACGTCCGGGGCACGGAGCACCTCTTCGGGACGCCCGAGGAGATAGCGGCGGCGATCAAGCGCCGGGTGCGGGAAGAGATCGGGATCACTGCTTCCGTGGGCGTTTCGGTGAACAAGCTGGTCTCGAAGGTGGCGAGCGACGCAGGGAAGCCGAACGGCCTGGTGCTGGTGCCCGACGGCGAGGAGGCGGCCTTCTTCGCGCCGCGGCCCATCCGCGAACTGCCGATGGTAGGACGCAAGACGGCCGAGGCGCTGACGGCGCTCGGCATCCACACGATCGGCGACATCGCCCGCACGCCGGAATCGGCGCTGGTGGCGAAGTTCGGGAAGCACGGGGCCGAGCTTCGGTCGCGAGCGCTCGGGATCTTCGACGCGCCCGTGGTTTCGACGCGGGGCGAGGCGAAGTCGATCTCGCGCGATGTCACCTTCGATAACGACGAGCCGGACGGCGACCGGCTGCGGGCAGTGCTCCGTTCGCAGGCCGAGCGCATCGCGCACGAGCTTTCGACGAGCGGAAAAGCGGCGCGGACAGTGAGCCTGCGGTTGCGCTTTCCGCCGTTCGAAACGCTCTCGCGTTCGTTCACGCCGCGGGTCGCGGTGGACCTGGCGGACGAGATCTACACGCAGGGCTGCGCGCTGTTCGAGAAGGCCTGGGACGAGAACGAGCGGCGGCCGGTGCGGCTTATCGGGCTGGGGGTACACAACATCGTGGAGCGGGCGCGCCAACTCCGGCTCGGGGAGACGCTGGAGGCGGACCGGCTGCAGGACACGGTGGAATCGCTTCGCGACCGGTTCGGGGACCTCTCGGTGCGGCGGGCGAACCAACTCCCCCGCCCCCACCCGCAGCCCCGGCCGGGTTACATCCCGCCGTTCACGGCTCCACGGCACATTGGTGACGACGTTGAGGGCGCAGAACAGCGGGAGCGCGACGACGACACCTCGCCGAGCTGGGACGACTGACTGGTGATTCCGAGGGACGCGGGAGATGCACACCGCAGTGCTGCCTGTTGTATAATCCTGAGCAACTTTAGTGGGGTTTGAGAAGTGCCTGGTCAACCCACCCGCCAGACCTGGTTAACCCTCGGAGCGGCGAGCGAACAGCTTGGCGTCTCCGAATCGACCATCCGCCGCTGGGCAGACGCAGGCGAGATCCGCTCGTACCGGACGAACGGCGGCCATCGCCGGATCCTGGAAGAGGACCTGCTGGCGATCGTCGCGAACGCCGGGGCTGCCGCAGCTGCACGAGACACCGACCGGATCAGCGACATCGCGCTCGGGCGGGTGAAGCGCCGGATTACGCGCGGCCGGCAGGGCCACAGCCTCGATCACTTCGCGACGATGAGCCCGGACGCGATCGACCGGTTGCGGCTGCTCGGGCGCCAGGGTGTCGACC
>CALMIW010000725.1 GCA_937864275.1 uncultured Dehalococcoidia bacterium | reverse complement strand
TCTAGCCGGCTTCACGGTCCAGCTGCGTCCGTTGCGGGGAGTGAACGAACCGGGCGGCTTCAGGGCGACCGCTGAGCGCGGTGCTCCCGGACGCGGGCTGCGACGATCTTGCGGATGAGCGGCACCGGGAGGGGCTCGGAGTGCAAGAACTGGAGCGTGCCCTTGCCGGTCTTGTAGGGGGCAACCTCTGCTTCGAGCGCTTCCATGGCACCTGTGCCGTAGAGGCCAACGTGCCGCTTGTACCCGGCGATGTGGACAAGGTTCTTGCCATCGAGGCGAAACGTCGGGATGCCGTAGGAAATCACCTGTTCGGCGCCCGGCATCTCCTCGACGACGACCTGGCTCAACCCCCGAACCCGCTCCGCGGCGGCGGCCGGGAGCGACTCGAGGTACTGGTCGACGCTTTCGAAGGTCGCTTTTGCTTCCATCCTGACGTGGGATTTTAGTCCACCAGGCAAGCCCCCGTGCCGGCCGCGGAGGTGCGCCGCCTCGCCTGTAGCCGGAAGGGTCCGGCGCCGGTCGCGGGCGTCGGGACGAGCTAGAGGCGAAGAACCTCGCCCTTCATCGCGAAGAAGGCCGCCAGGACTTCTTGCTGTTCACGCTCGCCGACACCGTGGCTGCGCAAGACGGCGAGCACGTCGTCGGTGGCGGCGAGGAACTCCTGCTCATTCACGTTCATGCCGCGATGCGTCGCGCGCAGCCCCCGGCCGTCGTAGACCTCGGGGCCGCCGGTGGCCTGCGCGAAGAAACGGAACGCCGCGTCCTTCATCGACGCGCGGTCGAACGGTTCGAAGCGAGTGCGGATGAGCTCGTTCTCCAGGTGGGCGTCGACGATGGCGCCGATGATGGTGCGAAGCCCGTCGCCGCCGCCAAGTCGTTCGTAGAGCGTGGCCGATGGCGCCTGCGATGCGATCTGCGTCATTTTCGGGTCTCCTTTCTCCTCATATACCTTTGAATTCCCTTGTACTCCCTTCTTTCCTAGTTTGCAACAGGTTATTGTGTCGTTGAACGACTCGCCTGGAGACGGCATGACCAGCCCGGAAACCGATGGCAGCGAACCGGCGCCTCGCGATGAGCACTTCCTCGCCGAGGTGCAGCGCGAGCTCGGGCGGCTGACGCGTGAGATGCAAAGCCCGGAGGCGACGCTCGACATCCTCTTCCTGGCCTACCTGCTGAAGACGTCGCGCTTTGGCTACTTCAGCTTCGGACCCGTGACCATCGACGTGCGGCTGATCGAGGACCTCGTCCTCCGCACCGCGAGGCGTTCGGACGACCCGGAGGCCGGGGCCAAAGCGCCATACTCGGACGACTGCGTCCGGTTCTTCCGCCTGCTTTCCGACGAGGTCGAACGCAGTGGAAGGCGGCGCGTCGATGACATCCACTTCCTCCTGGCGTTCATGAGGGCGGGCGAGGGGATCCCCGGCCGCGTGTTCGGCGAACTCGGAGTCAGTCCGGAAGATGTCCGCGCGTTCGTGCCGGAGGCTGCGGGCTCGGGCGGGCGGCTCTACTCTCCGGAAGAGGCTGCCGACTACCTGGGCGTGCATGTGAAGACCGTGCGCAACTGGATTCGGGCGGGCAGGCTGCCGGCCAGCAGGCTCGCCGGCCAACGGGTGCTCCGCATCCGGGCGTCGGACCTGAATCGCCTGCTCGAACCTGTGAGCCCCGACGAGGTGGAGTAACCTCCGGGTGTGGGTGAGGAGAGCCACGTGCCAAACATCGCCGTTCTACAGGACGTTGGATCGTCCACCATCCGGGAGATCGAGCAGCTGGTCGCCTTGGGCGACACCGGCGGACTCCGGCTGGTAGGCGCCTACTGGACGCCGGACCAGGGCCGGGTGTTCTCCGCGTTCGAAGGCGAAGGCCTCGCACCTCGCCTCGCTCGGCCGACATCTTCCCGGTGCTGCCCATTACGGCCGAGGAGTATGGCCCTCCGGCGATGGATCCGGCGGCAGGGAGTGGGGAGCGCCTCCAGCTCGTGCTGGTGAGGCGGCGCCTCGAACCGATGACGCATCCCGAATTCCGCGCCGTCGCGCTGCAGGCGATCATGTGCGCCCACGAGTACACCGACATGCGCTGGCTGAGGTCGTACTGGGCCACGGAACAGAACGAACTTCACTGCCTTTTCCGCACGCGGACGCACGACCTCGTGCGCGAGCACGCCCGGCGCTCGAGGATCCCGTGTGACGAAGTCCACGACGCCGTGGAGGTAACCCCCATCGACGCGCCTCGTCCTTCTGCCGCCGGCGGAGGCGTCCGAGCTTAGGCGGCGCTTTGGGGATGCGCCGGCACCTCCCAGTTACGGCGTCTTCCTTTACCGGCCGTCACCTTTCCCCATGCTCGCGCCATTCGTAGAGTGAATCCCGCTGTGAGCGATACCGAGGTTGGGCCCGATGGCTCGGCGAAACACGAACCTTCCGACGCGGAAGCCCTTGCCCGGCGCGCTGTCCAGCGCGACGCGGCCGCATGGGAGCAGGTCTTCGAACTGCACTACCGAAGCGTCTTCGCATTCGTGCGGTTTCGCCTGCGCTCCGCCGAGGAAGCCGAGGACATCGCATCCCAGGTCTTCGAAGTCGCCTATGCGCGCGCGGACCGGTTCGATTACCGGGGAGTGCCTATCGAAGGCTGGCTCATCGGCATCGCCAGGAACCTGGTGCGGGACCACATCAAGAAACTTGGCCGGCGCGGCATCGACGACGAATTCGATGACTCGCTGGAGCTATCGGAACCCGACCAGGCCGACGCGATCGGCCTTCGACGCGACCTCCTCGATGCTATGCGCGAACTCACGGGCGACCAGCGCGAAGTCATCGAGCTCCGGTTCCTCCTCGACAAGTCGGTGCTGGAAACGGCGGAACTGATGAACCGATCCGAAGACGCCGTGAAGAACTTGCAACGGCGCGCCCTGGCAGCAATGCAGCGCGCGCTCGTTTCCGATGGGTACCCGGGTGGTGGAGGTGGCGAATGACGCCGGAGCGAATCGATGAGCTGCTCGAACGCGCGCTCGAACGGGGGGTCATCCCCGCGGAGGCGACCGCGGAGGAGCGAGCGGAGGTGCAGCGCCTGCTGAACCAGGCGGCCGCGCTGAAGCGAAACGCGTCGCTCATCGAGAAGGAGGCCTCGGCGGCCTTGCCGACGGCGCGCGCGCGCTTCCAGCGCCACCTGGCCGAACAGCGGACACCGTCCCAGGCGCCGGTCGCGCCAATCCGCTCGCCCCAGCGCGGGGTGTTCGGGCGCTGGCTGGGCGGGCGGGGGATGACATTCGCCGGCTCCGCCATCGGCGTGGCCGTGCTCGCTGTATTCGCCCTACTGGTTATCCCGCCGGTTGGCGGTGTCGAATCGGCTTCCGCCCTGACCATCGACGACTACGTCCAGGTTGAAGGCGTGGTCTCGGCGACGAACAACGGCAGCGTGACGGTACAGTCGTCTGATCTCGGCAACCTGGAGATTGCACTCTCCGAGCTGACAGCGGTGAGCGACGCGTCCGGTGTCCGCCAGGCGAACACGCTGCAACCCGGCGACTCGATCCTCGTGAGCGGTGTCGTGACGGCAAAGCGGGAGATTGCGGCCAGCAACGTTGCCGTGGCCCCGAACGGCGGTGTGCCAACTCCGGCGGCCGAGCGGAAGATCCCGCTGTTGAAGGATTTCCGCCCGGTGCAGGGCATCGTTTCGCTGATCGCGCTTTCGCCCGATGGCAGCCGGGCGCGCGTCCTCCTCAAGGCGGCCACCGAGCGCGTGCTCGTCGACATCGACGCCCGCTCCATGGACGAGTTCCTGGCGGGGACCAGCAGGCCGCTGGGGGCGCTCGTGCGGCTCGGCGAGGCGCCGGACCTGCCGAACGGGGGTTTCCGGCTCCAACCCGTGGATGGACCCCAGGCGACGCCAACCGCCGACGCCGGCGGGAAGACCGCACCCCAGTTCCAGGGCGTCCGCGGAATCGTTGTCAGCCGGAATTTGAACGTGCTGATGGTGCGGACCGACCGGGGGATCGTGCCGGTCGTCATCCGGCCCAACACCTCGATCCGGTTTGGCAACTCGGGGCTGACTCCCGACGACATCCGCAACGGAGAACCGGTGATCGGTTACGAAGTCGCGATCACCGGGAACCCCGACCCGGAGAGCCCGCGCCGCGTACTCGCATCGATCATCGTGGTCATCGGCAAGCCGCAGTAGCGGAGCGAATCAGAACACGAGCTTCGCAAGGCCGAGCACGCCCTGCTTCCAGGGCACGCGATGAGAGACGCCGGACTGGCCCTGGAACTTGTCCACGTTATCCAGGTACCAGTGGTAGTTGCGGATGAGCGCGTCCTTGTTGGAGTACTTCGGCTTCCAGCCCAGCGTGCGCTCGGCTTTCTCGATGGAAACGAAGCTGTCCTCCGTGACGGTCTCGTACACCCACTTGTACAACGGCGAGAGGCGGAACTTGTCGAGCACGCGGAGCGTCCAGATCGCGGGCTTCGCCGGGAGCGAGACGATGCGCTTGCCGAACGCGGCCTCATCGAGGACGGCCTGGTAGTCCTCGCGCAGCGTCGTGAACTCCTTGGCACCGACGTTGAAGACGTCGTTCACGGCGCCGGCCTCGCCATCGAGGCAGAGGGCGATGGCGTCGCAGAGGTCTTCGACATCGAGGAACTGGTAGCGGTTTGTACCGCTGCCGAGGACCGGGAAGTTCTTACCGTCCTTCGCCCAGTCGTAGAACAACGCGAAGACGCCAAGCCTCTCGGGGCCGACGAAGCTTTTCGGCCGGATGATCGGGACGACCATGCCCTGCCGGCGGAACTCCTCGCAGATGCGCTCTGCTTTGATCTTCGCCTTTCCGTACGGGCCAACTCCCTGCAGGCGGTCTGTCTCGAGGAGCGGGTGGTGGTCCGGAATGCCGTAGACCGCGGTGGAAGAGATGTGGACGACCCGCTGAATGCCGTGGTCGTGCGCGGACTGGAGCACGGTCCGGATGCCGTGGATGTCGGTGGTGACGATGTCGCGCTTGGAGTAGAGCGGGAGGGCGGCCGCAGTGTGGACCACGGCGTCGACGCCTTCCATCGCCCTATCGACATCCGCCTGGACGCGGATATCGCCGGTGATGACCGTGACGCGGTCCTTTTCCGGGTAGTCGAAGGAGGCGATATCGAGCGATACGACGCGGTCGCCGCGTGCGAGGAGGTAGCGGGCAAGGTTGATGCCGAGGAAGCCGGCGCCGCCCGTGATGAGGATGGTGCGGGAAGAAGCAGGGGAAGCCATGTGTTCGCAGTGTAGTGCGCATGCGCGTTTCGACCACCGGCTCCAACGGTTCCTCGGGCGTGACTTCCCGCGAACTGGAGGTCCGTGCCACCTGCCGGACGAAAAAGACCGGCGGTGGCGCTTCGGAGACGCCCACCGCTGGAGGAAGATCGGCGCAGGAGGTGAACTATGCCGGAAATCACGGGGATCGCCCACGTCGAACTGAGTGTCCGCGACCTGGAGCGGAGTGTTGCGTGGTACACGAAGCTCCTCGGGGCGCGCGATGTCTGGCGCGGCTCGAATGAGGCGTACGGCATCAGCGCGTGCGCGATCTATGAGCCGAAGTCGAAGATGGTTCTCGCCTTCACCCGCCACGAGGAACAGGAGCCAGAGGCGTTCTCGCCCAGGCGGCCGGGCCTGGACCACGTGTCGTTCGGGGTTGCCGACCGGGCGGCGCTGGAAGAGTGGGTCGCGCACCTGGACGCGCTCGGGATCGCGCATAGCCCGATCCAGGACGACCACCAGCCGCCGAGTGTGACGTTCACGGACCCGGACGGCATCGCGCTGGAGCTGAGTTATCCGAAGGGGTAGGGAGGCAAGGCGGCGCGTTTGCCGGGGCCACGTGCGGCGGGGGGTACCTTCATTGCATTTCCAGGGGGAGCTGGAGCGATGGTCGAGAAAGAGACGGTCACGGCCGGGCGGGCACTGAGCCAGCCGAGGCGTCCAACCTGAACCTGAGCAAGAGCAACTGAGAGCGCCGGGAGGCGCGAGTTGGAGGGCTCAGGTCTGGGGCGGAGCCGGCACCGGGACCGCCTCGATGCGGAACGTGTGCTCGCCCGCGCTATCCTGGTACGAAATCGTTTGTTCATCAGAGCTCACGATGTTCGGCCCGGCCAGTTCGAGGATGCGGTTGCGCGCTTGCTTCGGCGTCTTGAAGTTCCCCACCAGTTCCCACGTGCTGTGAGTCGCATCCTTCACGGCGACCAGGCGCCAGAGTTCGAAGGTCATCGCCATTCCCCAAGCATAGCGCAATCGGTTCGGGCCCCCACCGCAAAGTACGGAGGGCGTCCCTCGCGGGACGCCCTCTTCGCTTGACTCCGCGGGAACGGGCTACGCGTTGCGGCCGGGGATGTTGAGGTCGGCCGGAGGAGGGGCCGGGTTGACGACGCCGTTCATGAGCTGTGCGGGTACGAGCTGGCGCAGCTCATCCAGCGTCCACTTGCCGTTCTTGAAGATGTTCTTGAACGGCGGGTACATGTCCTGGAGGAGTCCGACGTGGCCACCGGCGACCTGGAAGATGCGCCCGTTGATGTTCCACGCTTCATCGAGGAGGAGATAGACCGTCATCGGGGCGACCATATCGGGGCCGCGCATCGGGTCGGAAGCGGGAGCAGGGGCGGGAGCGGCTGCGCCAGCCGCCGGGGCGGGTCCGCCACCGCCGGCGATGCCGCTCCGGGCCCGCAGTTCACGCGCCGAAGATGGCACCGTGGCGGTGAGGCGGGTTGCGGCACCCGGCGCGATGCAGTTGACGGTGACGCCGTAGCGGCCAAGGTCGCGCGCGGCGACGCGGGTCAGGCCGGCCACGCCGGCCTTGGCGGCGCCGTAGTTCGCCTGGCCCGAGTTGCCCTGGAGGCCGGAGACGGAGCTGTAGTTCACGATGCGGCCGTAGCGCTGCTGGCGCATGAGGATGGACGCGGGCTTGATGGTAGTGAAGTGACCCTTCAGGTCGATGCGAATGACATCGTCCCACTCTTCTTCGCTGAGGTTGAAGATCATCCGGTCGCGGAGGATAGCGGCGAGGTTGATAAGGCCGTCGAGCTTGCCGTAGGTATCGAGGGCGGTCTTGATAACGCTTTCGCCACCCTCCATCGTCGAAACATCGGCGAAGTTCGCGACGGCTTCGCCACCGGCCTTCTTGATCTCCTCGACGACCTGGGCGGCGGGGCCACTGTCGGTGCCGGACCCGTCCGGATTCACACCGGGGTCGTTCACGATGACGCGCGCGCCTTCCGACGCGGCGAGCAGGGCACACTCACGGCCGATGCCGCGGCCGGCGCCAGTCATGGCGACGACTTTACCTTCGAGCAGATTCCCCATTTCGTCCTCCTGGGACACAGGCGCCCGTCTCCGCGCTCGCGCGGGACTGCGGCGAATAGACCGAGGCCCCTCGCCGCGAACGGAAGAGGGGCCGTGGAAGCGTGAGCCCTAGGCCTTGAGGCTGACGGTGGCGTAGCCCGGGGTGGTCTTCTTGCCCTGCGGGTTCTCGGTCCAGACCTCGAGGTCGACGAGCTTCTCGCCGTTCTCTTCGTATTTCTTGGTGACGACGCCCTTGCAGGTGATGTCTTCGTTCGGGAAGTCCATGCCGCGGTAGCTGCAGCCGTACTTCTTGATGCGGCCGCTGTTGCCGACCCAGTCGTGGACGAGCTGCCCGAGGAAGGCATTCTTGAGCGCACCGTGAACGATGATGTTGCTCAGGCCCGTACCGACGGCGAAGTCCTTATCGTAGTGAATCTGGTAGAAGTCGCCGGAGCCGGCGGCCCAGAGGACGAGCTGCTGGGTGCTGCAGTTCTTCTTGAGTTCGGGGATGGTCATCCCCTCGGACACTTCGTTCCATGTGACTGCCATTGCTGCGCCTCCTAGTAGCGGATGCCGGTACCGGTCGAGATGGCCACGACCTTGCCGTCCTGGTTCTTGTAGACCGTCTTGCTGGTGGTGATGAGCATCTCGCCGAGGCTGCCCTTCGTCTCCTCGTAGGCTGCCACGTGGGAGCTCGAGGTGAGGACGTCGCCGGCGCAGATGTCATCGAAGTACTCGATCTCGGTGCCGCCGTTGAGGATGCGCTTGAGGGGGCGG
>CALMIW010000724.1 GCA_937864275.1 uncultured Dehalococcoidia bacterium | reverse complement strand
CTCCCTGGGCCTTGCCGCCCCCCCCCCCCGCCTCGGGCGCCTACACCGCCACCCGCCGCTTCGGCCTGCTCGGCCTGCCGATCGTCGCCGGCATGCTCGGCATCGCCTCGCTCTTCCCCTCGGAGATCACGCCGCTCATCCCCGCGCTCCAGAATGGACCGCTGCTCACCATCCACGTCAGCGTGATGATGCTCTCCTACGCCGTCCTCACGGTGTCGTTCTGCGGCGCCGCCGTCTACCTGGCACAGGGTGGCGAAGGCCATCGCCGGTTCGCCGCGCTGCCCAGTTCCGAAGCCGCCGGCGACCTCGCCAACAAGGCTGTCATGGTCGGCTTCCCCCTCCTCGGCCTCGGCATCGCCCTCGGCGCTTGGTGGGCCAACAGCGCCTGGGGCCGCTACTGGGGCTGGGACCCCAAGGAAACCAGCGCGCTGGTCACCTGGCTCAGCATCGCCGCCTACTTCCACGCGCGCGCCGGGAACGGCTCCGTCGCGGGCGCTCCCGGCATCCGCCGCATCGTCCCGGCGAAGGTCCGCCGCGGCTGGCGCCCCGACCCGATGTGGTGGCTCGTCATCATGTGGGCCCCCGTGATGTTCACCTACTTCGCAGTGAACCTCTGGGTCAGCGGCCTCCACAGCTACGCCGGCGTGTAGCGAACCGCCAGGGGGCGACGATGGATGCCTCTCAACTCCAGGCGGCGGTGGAAGCCGCAAGGTCGACCGCCTCGGCGCTTGGCCTTCGCGCCGACGACGCAGTCGTGCTCCAGAACGCAAACCGGGTGGCGCTTCGCCTGACGCCTTGCGACGTCATCGCGCGCGTGTCCCCGGCCGCCCACCAGGCGGCCACCGAGTTCGAAGTTGAGGTCGCCCGCAGGCTCGCCGAGACATCCGCTCCGATAGGCGTGCTGGACCCTCGCGTCGAAGCCCGCGCATACGCCCGGGACGGCTTCACGGTTACGCTCTGGATCTACTACGAAACGAGCCCCGGCGAAGACGTTGCCCCGGCTGAGTACGCCGGCGCGCTCGCGCGGCTCCATGCGGGCTTCCGCGAGGTTTCCCTCTCCGCGCCCCGCTTCACGGATCGAGTCGCAGAAGCCGAGCGTCTGGTGGGTGACCCCAGCCTCAGCCCGGATCTGAGCGCCGAAGACCGCGCGTTCCTCCTCGGCAGCCTGCGCACGCTCACGGACTCCATGCTTCGCCGGAACCTGCCAGAGCAACTGATCCACGGCGAACCACACCCCGGAAACGTCCTCAGGACGAAGCACGGTCTGCTGTTCATCGACTTCGAGACGTGCGTCCGCGGCCCGGTCGAGTTCGACGTCGCCCACGCGCCCGAAGCCGTCGCCGCGCACTACCCTGGCCTCGATGGCGACCTGGTGGAAGAGTGCCGACTCTTGAAGCTCGCCATGGTCGCCGCCTGGCGCTGGGACCGAAACGACCAGTTCCCCCAGGGCCGCCAGATGGGGATCGACCTGCTCAGCGAGTTGCGCTCCGCGGCACCCCGCTTCGGCCTCGATACCAATGCCTGAAAGGTCGGCTCTCGCAGGCGAGGACGTGTAACGAACCCATATCGATCACCCCGGATAAGGAACCTTCGAGCCCCGTCGCGCGTTCCAAGAGGTAGTGAAGCTCGAAACGAAGGCCCTCTGGGTCATGCCCGCGGTCATGGTGGCTGTTGCTCTCGCGGCGCTCGTCATCTGGACCTGGCGGAGCACCGGCGGCGACTCCGGCGACACTGATGCCACTCCCGCGCCGACCACCGCCGCCAACCCGTGCCCAGTTGATGCGGCGATCTGCGACTTCGCGCAACGGGTCGAGTACGAGTACCGGGAGGGCGACCCTCGCACGTTGCTCTCGCCGAAGAGCCAGTACTACCCGGAGTCCGGCGTCCTCATGGCGGGCACGGAAAGGTTTCGCGGGGCGCCTCTCTTGCCACGCGTGATGAGCATCGGCTGCCCCATCGACCCCTCTGTC
>CALMIW010000723.1 GCA_937864275.1 uncultured Dehalococcoidia bacterium | reverse complement strand
GGGTCGGGGGGGTGGGGTCCCCCGCGCGGGGGCCCACCGCGGCGGATGGCCCGGCCGAGGGCCCCCGGGGGCCCCGAGGGGGTGTTGGCATAGTAGTAGCCGTTCTTCCCGCCGATGCTGCGGACGACGTCCCAGGTGGCTTCCGCGGGTGCCGCGGTGTCGAACTCGGCGCGTTCGCCCTTCGAATAGAACGAGACATCCGGGTTGTAGCCGCGAAACGCGAGCGCCCCTTCCGCCCATCGCGCCGGGATTGGCTCCGCCCGTTCGCTCGCGAGCGCGGCCCGGATGGATTCCTCATAGGTATGGAGCGGGATGGGGAGGAACTCGCGGATCGCGGAATCGTCGCCAATGAGGTCCGTCTTGAGCCCCTCCACCAGCGGCCGCGCGACTGAGATTGGCACGCTGGTGACGAGGCCCAGCCAGAGCGAAGAGAGCCGCGGAGTCAGGAACGGGACCTTGAGCGGACGGAACGGCCGGCCCGCTACCTTCGCGTAGGTTGCCAGGAGGTCGCGGTACACCAGGTTGTCCGGCCCGCAAACGTCGTAGGTGCCGCCGGCCGTCCCCGGGTGCTCCAGCACGCCCTGCAGATACGCCAGCAAGTCGTCGAGGGCGATCGCCTGGGTGCGGCTTTGCACCCATCGCGGCGTGATCATCACCGGCAGGTGGTTCACCAGGTCGCGGATCACTTCGAAGCCGACCGAACCTGCCCCGACGATGAGCCCGGCCCGCAGTTCGGTGACGGGCACCGGGCCGGCGCGGAGCACGTCCCCGGTCTCGAGCCGCGAAGCGAGGTGCACGGAAGCTTCCCCCGAAGGGCGAATCCCGCCGAGGTAGACGATGCGCTGGACGCCCGCCCGCGCGGCCGCGTCGCGGAAGTTCTCCGCCGCCCGCTTGTCCCGCTCGGCGAAACCGCCGCCGCCGCCCATGGAATGGACCAGGTAGTACGCGACATCGATCCCGCTGAGCGCGGCGTCCAGCGTCGCCGGCTCGAATGCGTCGGCCGAGACGCAATCGACGCCCTCCCAGCCGCGGGCTTCAAGTACGTCGGCCCTCCGCGCGGCAGCGCGCACGGCGTGGCCGGCTCCGGCGAGCCGGGGGACGAGATGACTGCCGATGTAGCCGCTGGCGCCGAGCACGAGGATGTTCATCCCGACATCATGGCAGTTCCGCTCTCCGGCCGCCGGTCAGCGCGCCGCCGTCCGAGCGGTCACGGGTTCCTGGCGGTGAACAGTTGGAAGTTCAGTTCGAACCGGAGCAGGCCATCGGCGCGCCGCGGGAACTTGTCGAAGTGCGCGTTCATCGCGACGGTCGCCTCTTTGTGCTTGTTTTCCGGCACGCCCATCAACACGAACATCGCTTCGTCGGCAACCGAGTCCTCCGGAGTCCAGAGGGCGAGGCGCTTCGGCGTCCGGCTAATGTCGATGAAGCCTGCCTCTTGCAAGATGCCGCGCGTTCGCTTCGGGTCGCCCAGCGCGAACGGGCCGGTCGGCGACTTCCCGGGAGTGGGCGGCGGGGGAGGGGGCGCGAAAGGACCGACTGCCGGTCCCGGGAACCAGACGTTCTTCTCCGGGCCCTGCCAGCAGGCGAACGCGATCCGGCCGCCCTTCTTCAAGTGCTTGCGGATGTTGGCAAAAGCGGTGACGGGCTCATCGAAGAACATCACGCCGAACTGGCTGACGGCGGCATCGAACGGTCCGCCGGGCACTTTGTCGACCTGGACGTCCGTCGCCAGGAAGCTCACGCCCTTGGCCTTCGCCTCCCCGGCCCGGCCCGTCGCGAGGTTGACCATCCCATCCGAGATGTCGGCGCCGAGGACCTTGCCGCCTGGCCTCACCTTCTCCGCGATCGCAAGGCTGAGCTTGCCTCCGCCCGCGCCGATGTCGAGGACCTTCTCGCCCGCGGCCGGCTGAAGCGCGTTCACGACATGGGGCACAACCTGGTCGGTGAAGCGCTCGCGTTTCGGCCAGCGGGCCACCATGAGTTCGTCGTTCCAGCGCCTGCGTTCGACTTCGTTGACCATTGCGGCTACCTCGAATGTGAATGAATCGCCGCGGATTGTAATGCGGGGTATCAGGCACGTCCGAGAAGTGGCGCACACAACGCGAAGGCCAACCGCTTACACCTCGAGTCGGAGCAGGAGGTCGCCTTCTTCGATCTTCCCGGGCGGTTCCACCACGAACTCCGCCAATACGCCCGCCACAGGGCTCTCTACCGGGATCTCCATCTTCATCGACTCGATGATGAGCAGTTCGTCACCGGCGCTGACGCGGTCGCCCACGCTCACGAGGAGTTCTTTCACCGTGCCGGTCATCGGCGCCGGGACGTCTTGAATCGCCATGTGCTGCTCCAGGGTTCGATGGTCCCGCTCTTCGTGCCCGAACTCTACCCGCGGCGAGCATTCGCAGCCACCTCGACGCTGCGCGCCGGTGCCGAACGACCACTCGGGCTCGGCAAAGCGATACGGAGAACGGCAGTCCATGGGAAAGCGGGAGCAGCAGCCACACGCGCGCTGCCGGGACCGGTTACTTCGGTTCCAGCACCATTACCGTAAGGTCGGCGGGCAGTC
>CALMIW010000722.1 GCA_937864275.1 uncultured Dehalococcoidia bacterium | reverse complement strand
CGGCGCTGCGGCCCCAGAGGTTCTCGTCGATGCTGAAGGGACCCTTCGCGGCCCAAGGGATGTCCACGCCGTGCTGCTTCAGGTATTCGATCTGGTAGTCGCGCGCCATGGCGTTCTCGCGCGTGGGCGCGACTATCTGGAGGGTCGGGTCGAGGGTCTGGATGCCGACGTCGAAGCGCACCTGGTCGTTGCCCTTGCCGGTGCAGCCATGGGCCACGGCGGTCGCGCCCTCCTCGTGGGCGACATCGACGAGCAGCTTCGCCATCAACGGGCGAGCGAGCGCGGTTGCCAGCGGATAGGCGTCCTGGTAAACCGCGCCGGCGGCGAGTGCCGGGAAGGCGAAGTAGCGGATGAAGTCCTCTTTGCCATCGATGACGCGAACCTTGAGCGCGCCCGCAGCCATTCCGCGCGACTCAACGACGGGCTGCTCGCGGCTCTTGCCGACGTCGATGTTCAGGGCGATGACGTCGTAGCCCTGCTCCACGGAGAGCCACTTGATCGCGGTGGTGGTATCCAATCCGCCGGAGTAGGCGAGAACGAGCTTCGGCACGGGCACGACCTGCAGGAGAAGTACCGCTGAGTATCGAGCCTGCGGCGGTCAACGGGAAATCAGCGAGAGAGCGCGGACTTCGCGCCGCTGACGCCCTTCTGCCAGGAGGCGAGCGCCGAGACGAACAGGATGATTGAGAAACCCATCACGGCGGCCCCGGTGAACGCCTCTGGGAGAACCCCTGCGATGGCGAATGGCAAGAGCGCCAACGACCCGGCGAAGACCGCCACGCCGCCGAAGATCATGTATGGCGAACCGTAGCGGTGGACCAGCTTCCACTGTTCGTCGTTCGCCATGGCGTACGGGGTCCGGATGCCTGCCCAGTGCTGGCGCGGCAGTTTCTCCTGCCAGCCCAGCCAGCCCACAAGGATCAGGGCCATGGAGCCGAAAAGCATCACGATCAGTACGAACCACATCAGGCGTCCTCCCCGGGCACTGCTTCGAGCTGAATGTGCAGGTCGTCGAGGGCGCCGGCCAACTCGCGCATCGTCCCGATGGCGCCATCGCGAATCGCCCCGTGCACGGTCTGGACGCCTGCCGCGTACTCGCCAAATTCGGCGATGCGCTTCGGCGTCCGGTTCACGCGGAACTCGAACACGTCGGGCCGGGTGTAGTGGCCTGCGTGGTCGGCGACCATCTTCTGGAACATGACGGTACCGGTGTTGCCCGTGGCCGTCAGGATCGTCTCTTCGTTCGAGACCGGCCCTGCCAGGAACTCGCCGTCCGGCCCAATGATGCCGGAATCGCCGTCGCAAGGCGTGACCAGGTGGCGCGTCTTGCCGTCGATGGTCATGGTCAGTTCGCGGATGTCCGGCGGCATGTCCTGCTCGCGCATGAGGCCGCCGGCCATCACCACATAGGCGGAAGCTTGCATCGCGAATGCGCGGCTCAGCACCTCCTGCCGGGTGAAGGTGCCGCCGGGCCATACGCCCGCATGCACCTGGATTCCCTGGGAAATAAGCGCATACCCGGGGAGGACCATCTGGTGCTCCCAGCAGTTCAGGCCGCCCAGCTTGCCGTACGGGCGCTCGTAGAGACGGAGGGAGCTGCCGTCTCCCTCGCCCCAGACCGTCCGCTCGTACATGGTCGGTTTCAGCTTCCGGTGCTTCCCAAGGATAGAGCCATCGCGCCCGATGAAGAGCAGCGTCGCGTAGATGCTTCCGCCGGTGGTGGCGTCGCGCTCGGCTATGCCGATCGCCACATCGCAGCCGGCCCGCCGGGCGGCAGCGCAGAGCGCATCGGTCGCCGGCGACGGCACTTCGACGCCGTTGAGGACGAACTTCCGGAGCAAGCCGCCAAACGCCGGATGGTTCGCCCACGCCGCGAACGACGCGTATCCGCTGACCCAGGTCTCTCCGAAGACGGCGAGGTCGGCGCCCTTCGCACCGGCCTGTTCGATGAGGCCGCAGGCCTTCTCGATGCTGGCATCACGGTCGAGGTACACCGGCGCGGCCTGGACCGCCGCGAGCGTGAAGTCCTGGAACTCGTCTCCCATGGCAGGGCTCTCCTGGCGGCCGGTTGGCCCGCTACTTCGCGACGGTGCTCGTCGCTGCCGCGATGGCTTCCTCGAGGATGTCGCACGCCCGGTCGATCTCGTCGTCGGAGACGTTCAAGGGCGGCATGAGGCGGATGGCGTTCGGACGGACGTTGTTCGCGAGCAGGCCCCGGCGCCGGCAGGCATCGACTACATCGGCGGAGCAATCGCGGGTGAACTGGACGGCAATCAGGAGCCCGCGCCCGCGGACTTCGTTGACGACGTCGAGCCGGTCTTCCATGGAGCGCAGCCGGGAGACGAGGCGGTCCGAAGCACGGCGGGCCGCGGACGACAGGTCCTCATCGATTACGTGTTTCACGGTGGCGTACCCGGCGGCGGCGGCGAGCGCGTTGCCGCCGAAGGTGCTGCCGTGGTCGCCTTTCACGAGGTGAGCGGCGACCTCCTCGCGGGCCATAACGGCGCCAATCGGCACTCCGCCTGCGAGACCTTTGGCGAGCGTCATGATGTCCGGCTCGACGCCTTCCTGCTCGTAGGCGAAGAGCGAACCCGTCCGGCCGATGCCCGTCTGGACCTCATCGAAGATGAGCAGCAAGCCCCTGGCGTCGCACCAATCGCGGATGCCCTGCAGGTAGCCGGGGCCGGGCATGTTCACGCCACCTTCGCCCTGGATCGGCTCGACCATCACGGCGACGGTCTTGTCGTTGGTCGCAGCTTTAATCGCATCAAGGTCGTTCCACGGGACGTGATGGAACCCGGCCATAAGCGGACCGAACGGCTCGCGATAGCGCGTTGTGCCGGTCGCGGCGAGCGCACCGAGCGAGCGGCCGTGGAAGCCGTCGACGGTGGTGATGATCTCGAATGCGCCGTTCATCGTGTCGAGGCCCCAGCGGCGGGCGAGCTTGATCGCCCCTTCCACGGCCTCGGTGCCGGAATTGCAGAAGAAGACGCGGTCCAGGCAGGAGTTTTCGACCAGCAACTTCGCCAGCTGAATCATCGGCTTGGTGTAGAAGAGGTTCGAGGTGTGGATGAGCGTCGCCGCCTGTTCGGCGAGGGCGTTGGCAACCACGGGGTGGGCATGGCCAAGGATGTTGACGGCGACGCCGCCAACGAAGTCCAGGTACTCGTTCCCATCGACGTCCCAGACACGGGTGCCGGAACCACGCTCGAGCACAATGGGCTGGCGCCCGTAGTTCTGGAACAAGTACTGGCTTTCTTCGGCAACCCAATCGGTCATGGAAACCCTCCGGTGGCCATGGTAGGCCGTTGGCAGGCTTTCCGAAACGTCCAATTAGCTGAACGGCGCCCGGGCCAGCAGAAGCGAGTGGATCCCGTCTTCCGTGACGGACGGGTCCCGGCTCCACTGGCTGTCCCGCAAACTCCAGCCCTGGCGGCGATCTTCCAGCATCAGGGCGAGCAATTCGTCCAGCTGATTGCGGTGTTCCGGAGCGCGCACCGGAGCGAGCACCTCGATGCGCTCGTCGAGGTTCCGCTTCATCACGTCGGCGCTGCCAATGAAGTACTCCGGGTCTCCGTTGTTGGCGAAGTAGTACACCCGTGAATGTTCCAGGAAGCGGCCGATGACGCTGACGACGCGGACGTTGTCGCTAAGGCCCGGCAGCCCGGGCCGCAGCCTGCAAATGCCCCGGATGATCAGGTCGACTTTCACGCCTGCCTGCGAGGCTCGAGCGCGTTCATTTTGAAACCCCCCCGCGCGGGGCGCCCCGCCCGTGCGTGCTCGATCTCCCTCCGGACGCGTCGGACGAGCTCGCGCCGGAGGTTCACGGGGGCGGCAAGCAGCACTTCGGTCTCAGCGAGTTCGCCGTACCCGGTGAGGAAGTTGAACACCCGAACGAGGTCGCCGCAGATGCGCGGGTCCGCCGTGAAGAGCCCGAGGTCGGTGTAGGTGCGGGCCGTGCGGGAGTTGTAGTTCCCCGTGCCAACATGTGCGTACATGGTGACGCCGGAGACTTCCTCGCGGACCACCAGGCAGATCTTGGAGTGGATCTTGAGGTCGGGCAGACCGTAGGCGACGTGGACGCCGGCGTTCTCCAGCTTCCGCGCCCACTCGATGTTGTTCGCCTCATCGAATCGCGCGGTGAGTTCCACGAGCACGGCGACCTGCTTGCCGCGGCCGGCGGCCTCGATGAGCGCCTCGAGGATGGGCGAGTCTGGCGACGTCCTATACATCGTCTGCTTGATGGCGAGCACCTGGGGGTCTTCGGCCGCCTCCTCTACGAACTGCACGACGGTCTTATCGAACGATTCGTAGGGATGGTGGACCAAGATGTCCCGCTCGCGGATGGTCGCGAAGAACGAAGGCGAATCGGTCGCCCCCTGAAAGATCGAAGGCGTCGCGGGCGTGAACGGAGGGTCGCAAAGCTCCGGCATCGGGAGACTGGCCAGTTGAAACAGGTCGGCCAGGCCGAGCGGGCCGCTCGTGAGGCAGACATCCGTGTCCTGGAGCTGAAGCTCTTCGAGCAGCAACTCCCGCCTGGTCGCGCTCAGGGTGCCGCTGACTTCAAGCGACACCGCCTGGGCGAGCCGGCGGCGGCGCAGCGCACTCTCGATGACTTCGAGGAGGTCGTCGGATTCCTCGCCGGGACTGCCCATCTCGGCGCTGCGGATCACCCGGATCTCGTGCCACTCGGTGACTTCCATTCCGGGGAAGAGCATGCCCACCTGGGACGCGATCAGGTCTTCGAGAAGGACGAAGCGATTCTCGCCGGCATCCACGAACCGGGGCCGATTCCCAGGCACTTTGATGCGCGCGAACCGGTCCTGTCCGGTCCCGGGGTGGCGCACGTTCAGGGCGAGCGACAGCGACCCGGTAGAGATGAACGGGAACGGGTGGGCCGGGTCGACCACGAGCGGGGTCAGCACCGGGAAGATCGCCTGTTCGAAGTAGGCTGCCAGCCGCTCCTGCGCCTCGCGGTCGAGGTCCTCGAAACGGACGATGACGACGCCGTTCTCAGCGAGTTCCGGGCGCAACGACTCTTGCCAGGCAGCATCGATCGCTTCATGCATCCGTTGGCAGCGGTCGATGACGAGTTCCATTTGCTCGGCGATCGTCCGGCCGTCGACCGTGGTGAACCGCGGGTCTTTGGCGTACGCCTGCTTCAGCCAGCCGATCCGCTTCGTGTAGAACTCATCGAGGTTGCTGGCGGTGATTGCGAGGAACTTCACCCGCTCCAGGAGACGGTTCCGGCCGTCGAGCGCTTCTTCCAGGACCCGCTGGTTGAACTCCAGCCAGCTGAGCTCGCGGTTGAGGTAGAGCGAAGGGTCGTCGAGGTCGTACGCGGGGAGTTCGTCGCTGGCGACCGGCAATGCTGATTCGTCGGGCGGCGGGGCTGTCGGCGTTTCGATTTCGTCCACGTTGTCTTCGCCCAAAAAGAGGGCGCTCCTGTCACCAAAGCATAGGGCCAAACGTTAACACTCAGGGTTAACGGCTATCCGGCCACGAAGGTGGTGCCGGCGCCCGTGGACGCCAGGAGCATCCCGGAGTTGCGGCCGTCCACGATCTGCACTTCGACACCCAGGGCCAGGGCGTGCAGGCATGCCTCGACTTTCGGGATCATCCCGCCGGCGATGGTCCCATCGGCGATGAGCGCACGGGCGGCCTCCCCCGTCAGCCGGGGAATCACTTCCCCGCCGGGACCACGCACACCTTCGACATCGGTGAGAAAGACCAACCGGCTGGCACCCACCGCGGCCGCCAGGTTCCCGGCGACGGTATCGGCGTTGATGTTCACAAGCTGGTCGGTCTCTTCGCCCGGGACGAACCCGATGGGGCCGACGACGGGGATGATGCCAGCCGCGTGGAGGGCCAGGACGGCTTCCGGGTGCGCGGCGACGGGTTCGCCGACGAAGCCGAGTTCCGGGTCGGCGAGGCGGCATTCCAGGGTCCGGCCGTCTGCCCCGCAGAGACCCACCGCGGAAGCCCCCGCCGCGTTGATGGCGGCGACGATGCGCTTGTTCACCAGTCCCGCGAAGACAGCGACGACCACCGGCAGCACACGCTCGTCGGTCACCCGCAACCCGCGCTCGAAGCGCGACTCGATCTGCATCGACTCCAGCCAGCGGCTCGCCTCGGCACCGCCGCCGTGGACCACAATCGGCCCGTGACCGGCCTTCGCCAGCGCGGCCACGTCGCGGAACGTCGTATCGGCGGCGCCAAGCGTGCTCCCGCCGATCTTGATGACGAGCGGTCCCGCCTGGCTCATGTGTGGTAGTCCGCGTTGATCGAGACGTACTCAGCGGAGAGGTCGCAGCCCCAGCCGGTCGCCTCTCCTGTGCCAGCACCAAGGTGCACGTCGATGGAGACGGTGTCGGCTTTCATGGCGCTGGAGAGCGCATCGGGGTCGAACTCCGTGGGGCGCTCGTTTTCGAAGACCCGCGTGCCGCAGATGGAAATGCTCACCGCGGGCTCGTTCACCTCGAGCCCCGACCGGCCGATGACGGCGGTGACGCGGCCCCCGTTCGGGGCAGCGCCGGGGATGGCGCTCTTGAGCAGGTACGAGGGGCTGAGCAGCCGGGCCATCGCCCGTGCTTCCTCGGGGGGCGCGCCGCCGGTCACGCGGGACTCGACCAGGCGCGTCGCGCCCTCACCGTCGCGGGCGATCTCCTTCGCCAGGTAGACGCACAGCGTCTCGAGCGCTGCCCGGAACTCTGCGGCATGGGGTGAGTCCGCATCGATCGGGTCGCCGCCGCCGGCGCCGTTCGCGAAAAGGAGAACGGTGTCGCTCGGGCTGGTGTCTCCGTCGACCGAGACAAGGTTGAACGACCGGTCAACGGCCTCGCTGAGCGCTGCCTGCAGGAAGCGCTGCTCGACGGGCGCGTCGGTCGTGAGGAAGGCGAGCATAGTCGCCATGTTCGGGTGGATCATCCCCGAGCCCTTACAACAGCCACCGAGCGTATACCGGCCGACCCGGACGGACGCCGACTTGGGGCGAGTGTCGGTCGTCATGATGGCGCGCGCGAAGCCCGGGCCGCCGTCCGGCCCGAGTGCGATGGCCTTGACGCCGGCATCCAGCTTCTCCATCGGGAGGTAATGGCCGATGACGCCGGTGCTGCAGATGAGGATGTCCGCCGTATCGAGGCCGGCTTTTGCCGCCGCCCAGGCGGTCAACTGGTTGCCGTCGGCGATGCCGCGGTCGCCGGTGCTCGAATTCGCGACGCCGCTGTTCACCACGACGCCCCGCGCCGGGCCGGCGGCGAGCTTCGCGCGGTTGATGTCGACTGAGGCGGAGTGCAGCACGTTCTTGGTGTAGGTCGCTGCCGTCGTACAGGGGTACTCGGAGACGAGGAGCCCGAGGTCCAGCTTGCCTTCGCCGTAGGTCTTCACACCGGCGTAGGTCGAACCGGCGACGAAGCCTTTCGGA
>CALMIW010000721.1 GCA_937864275.1 uncultured Dehalococcoidia bacterium | reverse complement strand
CCCAGGCGCTGGGTTTCTACCTGCTCGCGTTCAACCTCGCGAGCTGGCCGGTCACCGTCTTCTCCCAGCCGATCAGGGCGGTGGCACCGGCCGCGTTCGCCCGCATCCAGCACGACGCCCGGCTCATGGACCGGAACTTCCGATCGGCGTTCCGCCTGGTGCTGGTTCTGGCGCTGCCCGCCTGCGCGTTCCTGGCCGGTGCGGCGGAACCCGTCGTCACGCTCGTGTACGGGGAGATCTGGGCCCCCGCCGCGCCCGCCCTGCAGTGGCTCGCGTGTCAGGCGGCGGTCCGCATCGCGTTTGAGCTCTCGTACGATTTCCTCGCCGTCAAGCGTCGATCTGTCGCCCTCATGACCATTCAGGTGTGTTGGCTCGCCGCATTGGTCCCCGCGCTCGTGGTGGGGTCCCGCCACGGGATCGTCGGCGTCGCCGCCGCGCAGTGCGCGGTCGCGATCCTCGTCCTCCTCGTCTGTTACGGGTGGGCGCTGCACGGTGCGGGAATACGGCTGGGCGCCATGATCCGCACCTCCCTCGTCCCGGTGGCCGGCGGCACGCTGGTGTGGGCTGGGAGTCGCGCCGCTGCGCAGGGTCACCCGCAGGCCCTCGTCGCGGTGACGACGGCGGGCGTGGTCACCCTGGCGATCACCGGCGCGTTGGCGTGGGCGTCGAGGACCCACCTCCACCTGCTCCGGAGCACCGACGTCCTCGAGGAGGTGCCCGCGTGAGGATCATCGTCCACCCGCATGAACTGGGGATCGGCGGCAGCCAGCTGAACGCGATCGAGTTGGCCGCCGCGGTCCGCGACCGGGGCCACGAGACCCTGGTGTTCGGCCGCTCGGGCCCGCTCCGGCAGCGGATCGACGAGCTGGGCCTGGAATTCGTCGAGGCGCCCCCGCAGGGGAGGCGTCCCTCGTTCCCCGACGCGCGGGCCCTGGCCTAATTGGCGGAGCGCCGCCACATCGACGTGATCCACGGGTACGAGTGGCCGCCGATCCTGGACGGAGTCCTCGCCGCGGCGGGCAGCCGATCCCTCACCGTGGTGGGGACGGTGATGTCGATGTCCGTGCCGCCGTTCATACCCCACAGCGTCCCCCTGGTCGTGGGGACCGCCGAGATGCGGGAATACGAGAGGGCCGCCGGTCGCCATCGAACGCACCTGCTCGAGCCACCAGTGGATCTCGAGTTCAACGACCCGTCGCTCGTCGACGGTGCCGCGGCGTTCCGGGAGCGGTTCGGTCTGGACGGGACCGGGCTGAACATCGTCAGCGTGGGCCGGTTCGCGCACGAACTCAAGCTCGAGGGGATTCTCACCGCGATCGAGGTCGTCGGCGCGCTGGCGGACGCGACCGGGGCGCGGTTGATCCTGGTGGGAGACGGTCCCGCGCGAGGGGAGGTCGAGCGCGCGGCCGACGCCGCCAATCGACGGTACGGCGCCGGGACCGTGGTCCTCACCGGGCCGCTGGACGATCCGCGCCCCGCCTACGCGGCGGCGGACATCTCCCTGGGCATGGGGGGCTCCGCGCTCCGCGCACTCGCCTACGGCACGCCGCTCGTGGTCCAGGGCGAGAACGGATTCTGGCGGACCCTGACGCCGGCGTCGGCGGACCAGTTCCTCTGGACGGGCTGGTACGGGATCGGCGAGGGCTCCGCCGCGGGTGCCGCGCGCCTGAGGAACGAGCTGGCGCCGCTACTCTCCGGCGCTCCGCGTCGCGCCCGACTCGGGGACTTCGGTCGGCGGCTGGTGGCCGATCGCTTCTCCCCCCTCTTTGCCAAGCTGTTTGTGAGTCACTCGACCGCGAGCAGATTGGAGTCCGGTCATGGGTATCGCTGCCGGTTACACCGATGAGGAACTGCGTTCCTTTGTGTACGAGTACGAACGTCAGCCCTTTGGGACGAAGGCGGCGTGGATCAAGGAGCAGTCGTTCACGATGGGCCAGTTCCGGCGGTGGCGTGTTGCTGTGTTCGACGGTGATCTGGACCAGGGTTACATTCCGCGGGATCGTAAGCTGATGACCCCTTTCGACCAACGGCGCCATATCGCTAATCAAGACGCCCAATCCGACGCTGACAGCGAGAAGCTGCGAGCACGTATCCGGGAGCTCGAGGCGACGAACGAGGCCTTGGGAAAAGCTATCGGGCTCTTGCATCAGCTGAACGCGCAAGGGCCCGCCACACCCGAGACGACCGAGCCACCCAGTTCCTGACCTGCGAGAACGAGCTGGTCGCGGCCTTGCGGCAGATCACCGGGTCGCAACGCCAGGCGTTGAAGTTGGCTGGCCTATCGCGGGGCACCTGGCATTACCGCCACAGCCCGCGCCCGGCGAAACCCGCCCCGATCCCGCAGGCAGACCGCGCCTACCAGTCCCGGATCAGCCCGGCCGACCGGCAGCAGATCGGCGAGCACATTCTGGCCGGCTGGGCCCGCGGCGAGTCGGCTGATCACTCCTTCGCCTCAGCCTGGGACGACGAAGTGATGCTCGGTTCGCGTCGCAGTTGGTGGCGGGTCGCTGCGGACCTGGAGCAGCAGGCGCTGCGCCCAAAGGTGCCCCGCAAACGCGCTGGCCCGCGCACCCCGCGCCAGGCACCCGTGGTGACCGCGACTGAGCCGAATCAGGCCTGGTCCTGGGACATCACCGACCTGCTGACCCCGTGGCGCGGGGTGGTGTTCAAGGCCTACAAAATCACCGACATCTTCTCCCGCGAAATCGTGGGATGGCGGGTCGAAAAGCGCGAAGCCGACCACCTGGCGGTCGAGATGTTCGCCGACGCCGTGGCCGCCCGCGGGGCTCCGACGGTGGTGCACGCCGACTCCGGGCCGGCGATGAAGTCCAACGCCCTCGGGACCTTCCTCGGCAGTCAAGGCATCACCTTGTCGCACAACAGGCCCTACGTCTCCAACGACAACCCGTTCTCCGAAGCCGGGTTCCGCACCATGAAGTACCGACCCGGCTATCCGAAAGTGTTCGACACCCTCCAGGCCGCCCGCGACTACCTCACGACCTACGTGACCTGGTACAACCACGAACACAAACACTCCGGGATCGCCCTGTTCTCCCCAGCGCAAGTCGGCGACGGCACCTGGAAAACCGCCTGGTCCAGCCGCGACCGCGCCCTGCAGAGCTACTACGAGCGGCATCCCGAACGCTTCCGCGCCCGACCCCACACCCCACGCCCAGCCGAGAAAGTCGGCATCAACCTCCCCGACGAAGAACTCCCCGCCAACTAGCACCACTGACTCAACAGAGCTTGACATCGAGCGCCCTGACCAGAGCCGCGGCGATCCAGGAGCGGGTCTACCGGGACGCGATCGCGCACCCCTCCCCGCGACGGCGACTCGATGAGGCCGCCGCGCTCTGCCGATACTCCCGGTACTACGTGCGCAAGCGGATCCGGAGGCTCCGTGGCACGACGGCGGAGGATGACTTCAACTCGCGGCCGGTCACCGCGATCAACAAGGAAGCCGCGTCATGACGGATCCGAGGGAGCCGATCGTCTGGATCGCCGGTGTCGGTTGGGATGACATGACCGGGACCGACAAACGCATGGTCCTGGAACTCGGACGCCGGGCCGATGTCCTCTGGGTCGACCCGCCGCGGCGTGGTGGCTGGTCGCGGTGGCGCCCCGACCCCCGGACCGGGGAGGAGGTGGCTCCGGGCGTCCGCCGGGTGAGGATTCCCGGTCTACCCGGATTCACCCGGTGGCCGGTCCGCGCGCTGACGCGGATCACCACAGAGACGTCTGTTCGACGCGCGGTCGGCGGGAGCCTCCGAACCCGCGCCGTCGTCGTCGCCAATCCCCCGGGCGGGTTCCCGCCCGGGGTGCCCGGGAGGCGTGTGCTCTACGTGACCGACGACTGGATTTCCGGGGCGAGCCTCATGGGTCTGTCGCCCCGGTACCTCCGACGGACGCTTTCTCGGACCGCACGGGAGGCCGACCGCATCGCGGCTGTCAGTCCGGGACTGGTCGGACGGATCGAGTCGCTGGGGATGCCGGTGACGACACCCGCGGTCGTGCTCCCCAACGGCGCGCCTCCGGTGTGCACGACCGAACCCGCCCGCCGGGTGCCGGAGGCCGGGGTCGTCGGGACCCTGAACGAACGCCTGGACCTATCGCTCTTGGAGGGAGTGGTGGATGCGGGTATCCGCTTGCACTTGATCGGGCCCCGGTCGGACCGTGATCCGGAGTTCGGACGACGGTTGGATCGGCTCGCCGCGGACGACCTCGTCGAGTGGACGGACCGGATTCCTGCCGATGAGCTGTGCTCGAGGATCGGCGTCCTCGCGGTCGGGCTGGCCCCGTATGCGGACACTGCGTTCAACCGCGCGAGCTTCCCGCTCAAGACCTTCGACTACCTCGCGGCCGGCGTCCCGGTGGTCTCCTCCGATCTTCCGGCGTCCCGGTGGATCGGATCCGAGTGCGTGGAGACGGCAGAGGGCACAGTCGGCTTCGTGTCGGCCGTGCGGTCACGCGTCGAGGCGGTCCGCCGGGGCGAGTCCACGGTCGAGCTCGCTGACCGTTGCCGAGAGTTGGCGCGCAGCCACTCCTGGGCGCGCCGCGCACAGGAGCTGCTCACGTCCATCGACGGCGTCCGCCACCCTGGCGCGTGAGGTCTACTCCCGCAGGGCGATCCGGTAGACGTGATAGGTGGATTCGGTGGGGAAATCGTCGGTCAGCCGACCATCGTCGATCTTCACCGTGCGGTCCTCGTTGACCACCGTGGCGGTGTCGTCCAGGCCACCGGGCAGGGCGAAGGTTCGGGTGCCGGTCCCGCCGTCGGTCATGGCGAAGAGATACGCCTGCCCCTCGTGCACCTTCAGCATCGTCTGGGACTCGTCCGCGGCGTGCCACTGGAGGGACTGGGTGTTCAGGACCGGGGCCAGCTCGAGTATCTGTCGATTGATGAGCGTCATGGCTTCGACCTGGCGGAATCCGCAGAAGGCCTCACCGAGTTCCTGCGCCTGACGCACCGGCTGGGTGCTCTTGCACGGGCCGCCGAGCGACTGCTGGAACCACACGATTCCGCGCGCCTCGTTGATGATCGACGACATAGCCGCGCCGCGGATCTCCTCGGGCTCCATGTAGCGGACGAACGCTCCGTCGTCGTTGGCACCGCTCATCACTTCGACGAAGTTCCAGATGGGCACGAGACGGGAGTCCCGTGCGTCCAGGTCCCGCAGCGCCCCCACGAACTTGCCGTAACTGGACGCGGTGCGGCAGGTCGATTCGGGGATCCGGCCGTCGTAGAGGTGACCCCGGTAGGCGTCCCCCGCGGCGCAGAAGGGCACGGTGTAGAAGTACATGTCGAGGCTGACGACATCGGCGAACGTGTTCACGTAGCGGAGCCGGTCCGCGAGCGGAAGTTCGGGGCCGACCACCATGTTGGTGAAGTTCGCATATGAGAACTGATCGTCGGTCGTCATCGCCTTCCTGCGTTCATCGAGGTGCGCGAAGCCCTCGGCCGGCGTGAAACGCCCGTCGACCTCATCGTCGAGCAGGACCCCGGGCCAGTACCGGGACGTGTCGTCGAAGGTGGGATTCACCCGGCCGCCCACCCAGTACATCCCGGACTGGCGGAGTGCCGCGAAGTCCGTCTTCTCCCACAGTCCGCCGGTGTAGAAGGTGAGGCCGGCGGCCTTGTCGGCCCGGGCGTGATCCGCATCGTCGATCGTGCCGTACCAGAGGCCGATCGGGAAGAAACCCGGATCCGTCCAGTCTCCCGCGTTCGCGAACCTCGACCAGTACTCGGGACCGCCCTCCCACGCGATGCGAGGGAGCGTGTGAACTCCGTTCCCATTCGCGCCCGCACCGCCGAACGACGCGCCGCAACCGCCCGCGACCAGCGCCGTTGTCAGAACGGAGGCCGCTACGAGCTTCCCTCTCCGCGGCACCATTCGTGTTAGGGTACTTTCACCGTCGCGCTCGCGGAAGAGCTTCCACGGGCCAGTTCCTGCAGCCGGCCCACTTCCGACTCACTCACCACGTCAGCGGATTGGGGACAAGACAGAATGGACCTCTTCGATGTGGCGCGGGCCTGCCGCAGACGCTGGTACGTGACCGTCCCCCTGATGGTGCTGACGCTGGCCTTGGCGGGAGCCGCCTACCTCGCCGTGCCCACCGTGTACCGAGCCTCAACCGTTGTCGGTCTCGCGCCCTCTCCCGTCTCGGGCGGGGAGGGGAACGGAATCATCAACAACGGCGGAACGATCATGCTGGCCCACCTCACCGCCGCGGGCCTCTCCTCCCCCACGGTCGCCCGGGAGATCGAGGACTCGACGGGCGCCACCGACTTCGCCGCGGCGGTGGTCGCGGTTCCCGGCGGCCAGATGCCGATGGTGAATCTCGTGGCGTCCGCTCACGACCGGGACACCGCCGAGTCGGCGGTGACGATGTCGCAGCGACTCGCCAAGGACGAGTTGAACCGGATCCAGGCGAATGCGGGCATCCCCGAACGGGCTTACGGTGTGCTCTGCCAGGTCAGCGGCACTCCGGTCATCGACGTGCTCCGGCCGGGTCGAATGAAGCTGGTTGCGGGCATCGTCGGGCTGGGCCTGATCATCAGTGTCCTCGCGGGCGTGTACTGGGATCTGAGACGGACGAGATCACAGCTGCGGGACCAGGGGGAAGGAGACCGCCTCACCGATGCCGATACCCCCGAGCCGCCGTCTCCCGCGGACGCCGACGGCGGAGAAGTGCCCGGCCGTCACCGGGGCTAGAGATGTCGGCCGACCTGCGCGTTTCCGACTGGTGGCGCTCCGAGCGGCTCCGCGCCGACCGGATCCCGCTCCTTGGGGTCCTGTTGTGCCTGATCGTGCCACTGGTCCCCGCGGCCGCAGTGCTGCCGGGACCGCTCCGGGGGCAGGGCAGCCCGGCGCGGCTACTCGCGCTCGCGATGCTGGTGGTGGTGCTCTGGCGGTTCGCGCGACGGAGGGTCGGGCCACTGCGGTCACCCAACCCCGGAGCGGTGCTGATGGTGTGCTTCCTCGTTCTCCAACTGCTCACCTACTTCATGGGAGAATTCTCCCTCGGCGGTGCCGAGGTCGAGGCGAACAAGGACCGCATCGCGATAGCGACCGTCGCCTACGCGTTCATCGCGCTCTACATCATCATGACCGTCACGCACGCGCGGCAGAAGCGCTACCTCGTCGGCGCTCTTCTCCTGGGGCTCACGTGGGCGATGTGTGTCGGCGTCCTGCAGGGCTTCATCGGAGCCGACATCCGCAACCTGTTCGTCCCACCGGGGTTCGTCAACAGCGTTCCGGAGACGGAGATCATCGCGCGCGGCTCGGCGGTCCGGGTGGTGGGCACGTCGTCGCACGCGATCGAGTTCGTGGTGCTGTCCGCGGCGACCATTCCGCTGTCACTCCACATGGCCCGGTTCGCGCTCACCCCACGCCGGCGGAGATGGGCGGCGTTCTC
>CALMIW010000720.1 GCA_937864275.1 uncultured Dehalococcoidia bacterium | reverse complement strand
GCGGCGACGCCCGCCGGGAGGTTCGTGAACAGGCGAGCGAAGGCGAAGGCGCTCACTCCCCAGCTGATAGCGCCGTAGGAAACATCGAAGTCCCGGCGGATGTCCGTGAGGTTCGGGCCGATGGCGCCCAAACCGAGCATGACCAGGAAGATGTTGCTGTAGACCACAAGGGGCGCGAGCTTCGCGAGCACGGCGTTCCTTTCGAGGAGGCCGAAGGCCCGGCCTCCCGCCTCCTCACAGGGGAATCTCAGACGGCGGCCGGCACCCTGGGGGTTACCGCCCGAACGTACGCGATGGTCTCGTCGACCGAGACGACGTCGGCGTACTTCATGTGCATGTCATAGAGGCTCACCGCGTGGGAGAGTTGGCTCCTGTCGGCGCAGGCTTCGTGCGGGATGACGACGTTGAAGTTGTACTGGAAGGCGTCCAGCACCGTGGCCCGCACGCAGCCGCTCGTGGTCATGCCGGTGACGATGCAGGTGTCGACGCCTTCGTAGATGAGGAGCGAAGCGAGCTGGGTCCCGAAGAAGCCGCTCGGCTTCGAGCCCTTGTCGATCACCACCTCGCCGGCGACCGGCGCTATCTCATCGACGATCACGTCTCCCGGGGGAAGCGCCGGGTCGACCGGGCTCCGGCCGCCCATCTTCCAGCGGCCGCGCTGCGCGGGGATCGGGAGGTAGTCGGCGTAGGGGTAGGCCTTCGTGAAGTACACGGGGATGCCACATTCCCGCGCAGCTGCGAGCAGCTTCGCGTTGGCCGCGGCAGCCGGGTATCCGGTCTCGCTCCAGCCGGTCGGGTAGCGGCCGTCGACGAACGCGCGTGTCATATCGATGATCACGAGCGCCGGCTTCGTCCCGGCGCTGATTTCGCGGTCGATGAACGCGGCGTCCTTCTTGAAGGAGAGGATGTCGCTTTCGGGGATGTGGCCCTCCCAGGGCTTCTGGTCCATGAACTGCCTCCTTGCTTGATGGGTCCGCGGTGGGAGCCCGGTGGCGAACGAGCGGCCTGCCGGCCCGGCCGGGAGGTGCGCGCTTCGCTGCCATCCTGAGGGCGGCTCGTGACAGCCGAATTGCCGGGACGTTTCGCCCTGATTAAATACATGCTGCAGCAGGTATTTGCCTGTTCTATGGCCCTCGGAAAAAAGATGCTGCAGCAGGTTTGTTAACGCCGCCGTAATCCGCTCGGAACATCAGCGCAAAGAACCGCGCCTACCTTGCCGTCATCCGGCCGCGGTCCACGAAGCCGCAGCCATTCCGTCAGGAGGCCGCAAATGCCCTGGAGCCCGCTCCCCGAGACCGTGACGATCACCTACACCACGCCGACGCCGAAGGAGTTCGCGCTGGACCCCGCGAAGACTGCCGTTGTCGTCGTGGACATGGAGAACTACTTCTGCAAGCGCCCCGGCGTTGGCCGGATGGGCGAAGTCATCGAGGGCAACGTCCGCCTCCTGGCGAAGGCCCGCGAAGCCGGCGCGAAAGTCATCTACATCCAGTCAGTCCGAACTCCCGACGCACTTGAGGTCAGTTTTCGGCCGCGACCCGATGCTGCTCGAAGGCACGCCGGACGTCGAAATCGTCTCCGAGATCGCGCCGCTCCCCGGCGAGCCCGTGGTGAAGAAATACAACCACGACCCCTTCGCCCGTACCGAGCTCGAAGACGTGCTCACCCGCGAAGGCATCATCGCCGGCGAGTGGACCGTGCTTGTCACCGGTGTTTCCGCGGCAGTCTGTGCGAACGCCTGCGCCATGGGTTTCAGCAACCGCCATTACATGACCCTCATCCCCATGGACTGCACGGCCGCCGGCACCGTCGAAGACGAAGCCCGGACCTACTCCATCTACCAGGGCCGTGCCTACAACTTCGACATGGATTTCACGCTGAGCACGATGGTCAGCTTCGTCCCGGCCGCCGCCCTCGCTGAACGCGCGCCGGTCGCCGCCCTCACCTGACGAACACCCGCGAGACCAGGAAAGGAGCATCAACGTGACTTCCACCGAGAGCCAGCCGAAGACGTTCCAGCTGCTGGAGACCACGATCGCCGGGATCCACGCGGCCTTCCGCTCGGGCGAACTCACGGCCAGGCAGCTGGTCGAGGCGTATCTCGCCCGCATCGAGGCCTATGACCGGGGTGGCCCCGGGATCAACTCGATCATCACCGTGAACGCGGACGCGCTCGCCGTCGCCGACGCTCTCGATGTCGCGTTCCGATCGACGGGGCTCACGGGTCCCCTGCACGGCATCCCGGTCATCGTCAAAGACCAGATGGACGTGAAGGGCACACCGACCACGATGGGTTCGGTTCTCTTCAAGGACTACTACCCCGACCGCGATGCGTTCGTCGCTGAGCGCCTGCGCAAGGCCGGGGCAATCATCCTGGCCAAGGCCACGCTCGGCGAACTTGGCGGAGGCGACACCCACGGGACGCTCTTCGGATCGACGCGGAACCCGTACGACCCGGAGCGCACCGTGGGAGGGTCCTCGGGCGGTTCGGCCGCCGCCGCTTCGGCCAACCTCGGCGCGGTGACGTTGGGCCAGGAAGGTTTCGCTTCGATCCGCCGGCCCTCGGCATGGAACTGCGTTGTCGGCATGCGCCCCACGGCCGGCCTCGTAAGCCGCGGCGGTGTCTACGGCGGCTGGCCAAGCCGACACGACAACATCAGGTCCTACTACAACAGCGTAGCAAACCACCCCAAACACCTCAGCGCCAGCTTGGGTTT
>CALMIW010000719.1 GCA_937864275.1 uncultured Dehalococcoidia bacterium | reverse complement strand
AGGGGGCGGGTATGACCGGGCGGCGCGGCGGGGAGTTCGCCGGCCGAAGCAGGGAGGCCGAGGGGGGGGGGCCGGGCCCGCCTCGACAGAACTGGAAGCAGCGGGTGTTCGGCGTGGCGACCGAATGGACGACGTACGCGGCGCTGTTCTACCTCCTGCTCAGCCTGCCGATCGCCATCGCCTCGTGGACGGCGCTGGTCACCCTGTTGGCGGTCGGCGGGGGACTGGCCGTCACGGTCATTGGCATCCCGCTGCTCGTTCTTACGATGGACGGCTGGGGTTTCGGCGCCGACCTCGAACGGCTGCTTTCGAACGCGCTGCTGCGGACCACCACCCGGCCGCTGCCGTTCGCCGCGGAGGATGGGACGCGCGGCGCCTGGCCACGGCTGAAAGCGCGCCTGCGGAACCGGCCAACGTGGCAGGCGCTGTTCTCCCTGCTGGGGGTGCGCCTGCCACTCGGGGTAGCAGGGTTCGCCATCGTTTCGAGCACCGTGCTCTACACGCTCCGGCTCGCGCTGCTGCCGATCACGACGCTGATGGGCGCGGAGGAGGAGATCCTCGCCTGGACGGTGGACACGCCCTCGGAGGCCGGGCTGTCCGCGGCAATCGGCCTCCTGCTCTTCGTGCCCTCGCTGCACGTCGCCCGCTGGACGGGCAGCGCGGCCGCATGGGTAAACACGCGCTGCCTGCAGACGCCGGAGACGGCGATCCCGCAGCCGATGGGCGAGGCGCTGGAGCGCGCAGCGACCGCGGCGGTGCGCTGGCCCGGCATGTTCGCCCGAACGGCGAGGATTCGCGAGCGCTCTCTTCAGCTGCGGGTCTGGGGATTCCACCTTGGCCTGTATGCCGCCGTGATGCTGGTCCTGCTCGTCATCGACGCCACCTTCACCACGGGGCAGTGGTGGGTGCTCTGGCCCGCATGGGGCTGGGGGATCGCCGTCGCGCTGCACACCGGCTACCTGCTTGGAGGCCACCTGGGCGGCCACGCCCTGGCCTGGGCCACGACCAACCTGGGGTTGTTCGTCATCGACGCGCAGGTGGCGGGGAGCACGTGGTTCTTCTGGCCGCTGGTGGGCTGGGCGATCGCCCTGGCGGCGCACGCCTACGTCTACTTCGGCTTCGCCCCGGTAGAAGCGGAACCGCTGCTCGAGGCATACGAACCCGGCGCAGCCGAACCGACAAGCGACTCGGCGCGCTGACGCCGTGCTGCTACGGCAGCCACGCGCCCGCTGCCCGGAGCTTCGCCTGGAGCGAGGCGACATCGAGGTCCTGGTGGCTGACGCCATGCTGCAGGGCGAGGGCGGCGCCGAGGCCGGCTGCTTCTCCCGTCGCGAAGCAGGCAGGGATCTCCTTGGTGGAATGGTGCGCCCGGTGGTCGGCCGAGATGCAGCGGCCGGCAACGGCCAGGTTCGCGGTCGTGCGAGGGATGAGCGATGACCACGGGATCTCGTAGGTCGACCCGTATTTCGTCCAGTTCCCGGTGACCGCGACCGCCTGCGGGTTGGGCTGGTCCATCTCCTCCCGGGTGAGCAGATGCTGCCCGACGAGCCTGCGCGATTCGGTGATGCCGAGGGTGGCGGCGAATCCTGCGAGGTAGGCGTTTTCGAAGCCGGGCGCCTTCCCGCGCAGGCGGTCCACTTCGGCGCGGACGAGCCGCCGGCATTCGACCTCGGCATAGGTTAGGTCGTCCGGGTTGGCGGCATCGATATCGCGTTCGATCCGCTCGGCCGCGCCCCAGGGATGGAGGTAGCCGTGCGCGCCGGTCGTCTTGTAGTAGCCGGGCCGCAATTTGGAGGACTCGGCGGCATCGTCATCGACGTTGGCGGTGCGGAACCAGAGCCAGGGGTGGACCCTCTCGGATTCGACCGGCTCGCCCGCGAGGACGGCGATATCGGCGTCGCCCGTGCAATCGATGACGGCGTTGCAGGCGACGGCTTCGCGACCGGCCTTGGATTCGAAGATCACGTGGGTGATGCGGCCGCCGTCTTTGACGACGCCGGTTGCCCAGCGATGGAAACGCAGGTCGACGCCGGCCTGGGCGACCATGAGGTCGGCCTCGCACTTGAACTCCTCCGGGTCGTAGGCGACGGAGTAGCGGACGACGTGGGGCGCGCTGCCCCAGACGAGGCCGACGCGCTGGTACTTCTCGACGAGCGCCTGATCGGGCGAGCCCCATTCGGCCTTCGGCGGGAAGATGCAGGCGTTCCGGGCGGCGAGCCGATCGACCATCTCCTGGCAGAGCCCGGCGATCACCTGCTTGCCGCGGCCGTCGTCGAGGGTGAGGAGCAGGATGATGAGGCCGTTCGTGGCGAGGCCCCCGAGGGAGCCGTAGCGCTCGACCAGCATCGACCGCGCGCCGGCTCGCCGCGCCGCGATGGCAGCCGCGACCCCGGCGGAGCCGCCACCGATGACGAGCACGTCGGTCTCGGCGATGACGGGGGTGCGGCGTTCGGGCTCGGTGATGAAGGTGGGCATGGGCGCCATTCTAGTGCGGCGCCACCGCGCGGGTTCAACGGCCGGGCGGCGCGGGGCTTTGTCGGCAGCGTCCGGGACGGCTTAGACTCCCGAGCGCACGTCACCCGGAGGCCACCGTCCCATGCCCGAACAGCCGCTCCCCACCGAAGAACAGGTCCGCGGATACTTCGATCGCTGCAGCAACTGGGGACGCTGGGGCCCGGACGACAGCGCCGGGACGGTGAACCACATCACGCCGGAGAAGCGCCGCGAAGCCGCCGCGCTGGTGAAGAGCGGCCGCGCGGTCTCCATCGCCTACCCGCTGAACACCGTTGGCGGCCCGGGGAACTGGAACCCCGCGCAGCACTTCGTCCGCTCGCTCCAGGATTTCTCGGTGGACTACATCGGCTTGCTCTTCCACGGCTACGCCACCACCCATGTCGATGCCCTCTGCCACGTCTACTGGGAAGGGAAGATGTACAACGGCAAGCCATCGAGCGACGTAACGCCGATCGGCGCCCGCTCCGGCGCAGTCGACGCCTGGAAGAACGGCATCACCACACGGGGCGTTCTGATCGACATCCCGCGCTTCCGGGGCGAGCCGTTCGTGCCGCTGGAGAGGCCAGTCCGCGCCTGGGAGATCGAGGACGCGGCGGCAGCCCAGGGCACGCCCATCCGCCCGGGCGACGCCGTGCTGGTCTACTCGGGGCGCCCGGCGTATTACGCGGCGAACCCGGCGGCAGTGCCGGGGGTGGCTCCCTCGCCGGGGCTGCACGTGGACACGGCCCCGTACCTGAAGGAGAAGGATGCGGCGATCCTCGGCTGGGACCAGATGGACGCCTCGCCCTCGGGCTACCAGGTCTTCCCCGGGCTCTCGGTGCATGTGCTGACCATCGTCTTCATGGGCATGCCGCTGCTGGACAACGCGTTTCTCGAGCCGCTGGCGCAGGAGTGCGCCGAAGAAGGGCGCTGGGA
>CALMIW010000718.1 GCA_937864275.1 uncultured Dehalococcoidia bacterium | reverse complement strand
TCGTGGCCGACGGGCGAGTTCGGCGGGATGGGCCTCGAAGTCTCGGTGAAACTCGGCTTCCGCGAGGTCCTCGCGGCGATCGAAGACCCGGAGGAGCGCCGCCAGAAATACGAGTCGATGGTGGCGCGCGCCTACGAAAACGGGAAGGCGCTCAACAACGCCAGCGGCTTCGGCATCGACGACGCGATCGACCCGGCGGAGACGCGCTACTGGCTGGCGAACCTGCTGGCATCGATCCGGCCGCCCGCGCCGCGGGACGGGAAGAAGCGAAGCGCGATCGACGCCTGGTAGGGGCTAGCCCGTAAGGGCCGCGCCTCGTGCACCTTCGGCCGGAGGAACCGGGTGCGCCGCGACCTATTGTTGCCACTATGGAACCGAACGTCGTGGGGACCACGGTCGCTGCTCCGGCGCGCGAATACCTCCGCTTCCACCTCGGCGGGTTGGCGTTCCTGCTTGCCCTCTTCACGATGACGCTTCCGTGGCTGAGCTTCAGCTACAACTGCAACGAGACGGCAGGCCGGCAGTCGGCCTATGAGCTGACCACGAGTCACAACGTGCGGCTCTCCGGGGACATTGATACGACAGCCGGGACCATGCGGGAAAGCCGCACGATCCGCATCCCTGCCCAGTGGCAGATCCGCCTGCTCATCCCTCTGGCCCTTGTGGGTCTGACCTTGACGCTCATCCGGGGGCGCGCGGGCTCCCTCGCCCGCGGCATGACCGCGGTGGTATGTGCGCTCCTCACCGCGTTGTGGACGGCTTCGGCCGAGGGGTTGGATTCCAATTGGACGGGCGGTCAGCCGTCCAATTGGAATCCCTTCCAGGCTGAGGTCGACTACGGTGCACCGGTCACGTACTGGGTTTTCCTCCTGATCGCGTTGCTGAACTTCACCCTGCCGCGCGGGTCGCCGAAGTCGTCCGTGCTCAACTACACCTTCGCCGGATGCGCCTATCTTGTCGGGTCGCTCGTCCTGGCGGTCGCCCTGGGCACGGTCGTCGGCGCTTTCTTGGGTTCCGGCTAGCGGGCTGCGCCTCCGCGGCCGCAACCAGCACGCACCATCCCCTATACTCCGCGCCACTATGGAATTCCGTTTCACCCCCGAACAGGAGAGCTTCCGCAGCGAAGTGCGGTCGTTCATCAAGACCGAGTGGCCGAAGGCGCGCGAAGGCGAATCGTTCACGAAGAAGCTGGCCGCCAAGGGTTGGCTCACCATGTCGTGGCCCGTGGAGCACGGCGGACAGGGCGCCGACCACATGCGCCAGCTCGTCTACAACGAGGAGATGGCCTACAACCGCGCGCCGGGACAGACCATGGGTACGGACCGCGTCGGTCCGACGATCATCCTCTTCGGCACCGAAGAGCAGAAGAAGGAGTTGCTGCCCAGGATCATCAAGGACGAGATCACCTGGTGCCAGGGCTTCAGCGAGCCCGGTTCGGGCTCGGACCTCGCCAGCCTCCAGACCCGCGCCATCCGCGATGGCGACAACTACGTGGTGAACGGCCAGAAGATCTGGACATCCAACGCCCAGAAGGCCGACTACATCATCCTCCTCGCCCGCACCGACCCGGATGCGCCGAAGCACCGCGGCATCACCTACTTCCTGGTCGATATGAAGTCGCCCGGCATCACGGTGCGGCCGCTCATGCAGATGACGGGGCAGGCGGGCTTCAACGAGGTCTTCTTCGACGACGTGCGCGTCCCCGCGAGCGCCGTTGTCGGCGAGGTGAACCGCGGCTGGTACGTCTCTACCGCCACGCTCGATTTCGAACGCTCCGGCATCGGGCGCGTCATCGGCGGCCTGCGCACCTACGAGGAAGTGGTGGAGTACGCCCGCAAGACGCCGGCGCGCGAAGCCGGTGGAGCCACCCTCTGGGACGACCGGGCCATTCGCCTGGCGCTGGCCGATATCGGCCTCAGCTTCCGCGTCGGGAGGCTGTTGAGCTACCGGGTCGCCTGGATGCAGAGCAAGGGGATGGTGCCCAATTACGAAGCCTCCATGGCGAAGACGCTCGGCACAGAACTCCACCAGCGGATGGCGCGCGTTGCCATGAGCACGCTCGGCATGCCCGGCCAGTTGATGTCGGGCACGGGAGCGCCAATCGGCGGGCTCGGCGGAAACACCTACCTCTCGACCGTCTCGCTGACCATCGCCGCGGGCACTTCGGAGATCAATCGGAACATCATCGCCCAGCGGGGCCTCGGCCTGCCGCGCGGGTAGGCACGCCTGTAGAATCCGCCCCCAGACCGAATCGCGGGAAACGGCCATGACTCACGTCGCGACGACGTATGGACAACTCGAGGGACTCCAGCGCGAGGGCCACCAGGCCTTCCTGGGGATCCCATTCGCAGCGCCCCCGGTGGGCGACCGCCGCTTCAAAGCGCCGGAGCCGCCGGCTTCGTGGTCCGGTGTTCGCGCGGCGAAGGAGTACGGCAAGGCCGCCCGCCAGACGAGCCACCCGATCCCGGGCTTCGCCGCGAGCGGCCCCCAGGACGAGGATTGCCTCTACCTGAACGTCTACACGCCGGCCCCGGATGGGCAGCGACGCCCCGTGCTCTTCTGGATACACGGTGGCGGCTACACGCACGGCACAGCCTCGGAGCCGCTCTACGATGGCGGCCCGCTCGTCACGCGCGGCGACGTCGTTGTCGTCGGCATCAACTACCGGCTTGGGGCGTTTGGATTCCTCCACCTGGACGACCATCTGCCCGGCCAGGGCCTCAGCGCGAACTGCGGCCAGCTCGACATGATCGCGGCGCTCGAATGGACGAGGGACAACATCGCCGCATTCGGCGGAGACCCCGGCAACGTCACCATCTTCGGCGAATCGGCCGGGGCGGCCGCGGTCGGGACGCTGCTGGCGATGCCGGCGGCGAAGGGCCTCTTCCACAAGGCCGTCCTCCAGAGCGGCACCGGCCGGGGGGTAGACCGCGAACGCGGGAAGCAGATCGCCCAGATGGTGCTGGACGAACTGGGCATCGGCGAGGACCCGGCCGCCATTCGCACCGTGTCCGCCGACCGGCTCCTGGAGGCGCAGGGTGCCGTCGCCGCGAAGGCCGGGCGTGCCGGTGGCCCGCTCTACGGCCCGGTGGTCGACGGGGCCTCGCTCCAGCAGCGGCCGATAGAGGCGGTCCGCGGCGGCGCTGCCGCAGCGATCCCCCTGATGCTCGGCACGAACCGCGACGAGACGAAGCTGTTCGCGGCCACCATGCGCCGCGAGGAGATCGACGATGCCGCGCTGGCGAAGGCCATTGGCGCGACGCTGCCAGGCGGATCTGCCGAAGCCATCGCGGCGCTCATCGCGACCTACAAGAAGTCGCGGGCGGAGAAGGGGCTGCCGGGTACGAACCTGGACATCATGGACGCCATCCAGTCGGACAACATGATGCGCATCAATGCGATCCGGCTCGCCGAGGCGCAGCGGACGCATCAGCCGCAGACCTACCTCTACCTGTTCACCTACGAATCGCCCGCGCGGGGCGGGTCGATGGGCTCGTGCCACGCGCTCGAGATGCCGTTCGTCTTCGGGACGACGAAAGCGCCGACGCAGGACCGCTTCGCCGGTTCCGGCCCGGATGTCGAGCGCCTGGCCGAGAACATGATGGATGCCTGGCTGAGCTTCGCGCGCACCGGGAGCCCGGGACACGAACGCATCGGCGAATGGCCCCCTTACGACGCGGCGACGCGGCCGACCATGATCTTCGACCGCCAGTGTGGTCTCGAAAACGACCCGTTCAGCGAGGAGCGGCAGGCTATCGAGCAGTTGATCCCGTGAGTGAAAGCCTTCAGCCGAACGGCGTCCTCAAGGGGGTGAAGGTCCTCGACTTCAGCGAGTACATCGCCGGCCCGCTGGCCGGGGAGATGCTCGCCGACCTCGGTGCCGACGTGATTAAAGTGGAGCCGCCGCACGGCGACTTCTGGCGCCACACGGCGCCTGTCGCGCCGTACGAAAGCCGCGGCTTCAAGATCGGAAGAGCGTCGTGTAGGGAAAGAGTGTAGATCTCGGTGGTC
>CALMIW010000717.1 GCA_937864275.1 uncultured Dehalococcoidia bacterium | reverse complement strand
AGGCGCGGTAGTCGAAGCCATCGAACCGGGGCGGCAATTCGAGGTCGCCCTCGACGGTGACGGAATCTCCCGGCAGGAGATCGGTGAACTGGTTGAGATAGAGGAGGACGCCCCCGCCGGAGTCCCCGGACGAGGCGCCAGCGTGCTCCATGCGCGTGACCCGGACGGTGTAGCCCGCAGTCGTCTGGCCGCGGTCCGGCTCCGATTCGACGACTCCGGTGAGGCGGACTTCCTCGCCGACGTTGGCGGCGCCGCTAGCAACGAGTTTGGCGCAATCAGCGTGGACGGCACCGATCCAGGACGGGTCCTCGTACGTGATCGAAGAGAAGCGCCAGCCGGCGAGCAACGCTGCCGCGACGCAGGCACCGGCAAGGACGTAACGACCTTTCGGTGGTCCCGAGAGGAGCAGCGCGGGGCTCGCGACGGCGACCCATGCAGCGCCCATCCACCAGGGCGCTCCGAATGCGCCGGCGGCAGCAAGTGCGATGACCCAGGCAAGGCCGACCAGCACGAGCGTCACGGGTGCGGACGCTACCAGAATTGCAGGGACAAACGAAAAGGAGGTGAGACCGAAGTCCCACCTCCTTTTCATTTGGTGACAGGGAAAGGCTTAGGCCTTGACCTTCTGGATGATCCCCTGGAGGTCGACGAACTGGTCGGCGGCGTTGCGCAGGCTGGCAGCAGTGCTGGAGCCGACGGCGAGCACTTCGACGCGAATGCCCTTGGCCTGGATGACTTCGACCAGGCGCTGAAAGTCGCCGTCACCGGAAACGAGGCAGACGACATCGAGGCGGTCGAGCATCTCGATGATGTCGCAGGCCATTTCGATGTCGACGTTCGCCTTGATGGTGCCGTCGGCGAAGCGCTTGAGGGGCTTGGTGACGACTTTGTAGCCCTTGCCCAGGAAGGGTTCGGCGAACCGCTGGGTTTCGATGCTCACGCCGGGGTCATCGTGGACGGGGGAGTAGGCGATGGCCCGGACGATGCTGCGTCCTTCGCTGATGAGGTTCAGGACTTTCCGCCAGTCGACGCGGGTGCGAAGGCGGTCGATGGCGAGTTCGACGTTCGCCGCATCGACGAAGACGCCGACGCGAGCGAGGGCGGCGCCGGGGGCGCCCGGTGCCCGCCGGACGAGCTCTTCCTGCGCGCGAGCGATCTGCTCGAGCTGCTTGCCCTGGGCTTCGACGACCTTGATGAGGGCCGAGAGGTCGGCCTGGCTCGCGCTGGAAGCCGGCTCGGCCTTGCGCGCGGCAGAGCGGCGCGGTGCAGGGGCGGCAGTCACCTCTGGCGCAGGCACCGGCTCAGGCTCGGCCTCGACTGGCGCCGCGGCCTTGGGCGCGCGTGACCTTCGCGCGGCGGGCGCCTTGGGCGCCGCGGGCTCGGGCTCGGGCGTCTCGGCTGCTTCCGGGGATTCGGAAGTGGCTTCGGCCAGTTCGGCGGCGGGCTTGCGCCGGCCGCGGCCGCCGCGAGTGCCGCGGCGGGTTGTTTTCTTGGCTCCGTCGCCATCGAGTGCTTCGACGGAGGGTTCGGGGAGTGTTCGCTCCAGTTCGGGGGCGGGCAGCGCTGCTGGCTTCTCCCGCCGGGGAAAGATGTTCAAGACCATGGTGTGGGTTTACCTACCCATCCTTTGCAAAACGCTGATACGGGCGGCGACATTCCTGGCGATCCGGTCGATGGCTTTGGCCGATTCCGATTCCGGGGCGCCGTAGACGACCGGGATGCCCCGGTCGGCGCCTTCGCGGACGGCTGGCTCGATCGGGATCTCCCAAAGGAATTCGATGCCAAGTTCTTCGGCGGCTTTGGCGGCCCCGCCGTGGCCGAAGATGTCGTAGCGCGTCCCGGTGTCCGGCGCCACGAAATAGCTGAAGTTCTCGATCATCCCGAAGACGGGGACATCGAGCTTTTCGAACATCGCGACTGCCTTCATGGCGTCTTCCACGGAGACGTCCTGCGGGCTGGAGACGATGACGACGCCGGCGATGGGCGCATCCTGGGCCATGCTCATGGCGGCGTCGCTGGTGCCCGGGGGCAAGTCGATGATGAGGTAGTCCAGGTCTCCCCACGGGACATCGTGGAGGAGTTGGCGGACGGCGCTGCCGATCATTGGTCCGCGCCAGACCACGGGGGTCCCCTTCGGCAGCAAGAAGCCGATGGAGACGACCTTGACGCCGTAGCGTTCCACCGGGCGGAGTCCATCGCTGGAACCGGCCTGGAGGCCCTGGGGAAGCCCGAACATCGTGGGGAGGTTCGGGCCGGTGATGTCGGCATCCACGAGGCCGACGCTCGCGCCCGACTTCGCCAGGGCAACGGCGATGTTCGAAGCGAGCGTGGACTTGCCGACGCCGCCCTTGTTGCTGGCGACCGCGATGATGTTGCGGACGCCCTCAATGGGCTTCTGGCCTTCCTTCGGGTTCGATGCCCGGACGTTGGCGCCCCAGGTGAGCACCACTTCCCCCGCGCCGGGGACGGCGGCGAGGGCAGCCCGGATGTCCGCTTCAATCGTCTCCTTGAGCGGGCAGGCGGGCGTTGTCAGTTCGACGGTGACGGAGACCCTGTTCTCCTCGATCGCGAGGTCCTTGATCATGCCCAGACGGACGATGGATGCATGCAGTTCCGGGTCTTGCACGCGGTCCAGGGCAGCGAGAATCTCATCGCGGTTCGCGGTCGAAACAGGGGTCATGTAGTGTCAGTGCCTTCCTGGCAACGGGTTTCACGCTCCGCAGGGGATGTTCGCGGGCGGATATGCCGCCGGGACGTGATCCCGGTAAAGCGATCGTAGCGCCAGTACGGTGGCCGGGGCAAACGGTTTACCCGGGTTTTCGGCGCGGCCTCCTACGGTGGTAGGGGTTGCACCCGCGTGTGCTAGACTGATCTTACCGTACGGTAAGGTTGTTAAAGGAGTCCGAATGACAGAAACGAAAGCGCGTGAGGGCATCACTTCAGCGCTCTGCCGCCATCACTGGGTCATCGAAACGCCGAACGGCGCTGTGAGCAGCGGGCGCTGCAAGCGCTGCGGCGTCGGCAAGGAGTTCCGCAACTCCGCCGAAGACGCGATGTGGGACAACGACAGCTTCAGCCTGAACGGCTCGCGATATCGCGGCCGGCGCGCTTCCTCGAATTCCTGAATTCCTCCGTACGCGAGAACTCACTCTGGCCGGGATAACCCCGGCCAGAGTCGTTTCTGGGACGTGCAGCGGGTAGACTCGGGATCCGATGGCACCGAATCTCGCAGTCGATATCGCACCGGGGCGGAAGAACAGCCTCGTGATCAAGAATCCGGTGATGCCGGCGAGCGGGACATTCAGCTGGGGCCTGGAGTTCGCGAAGCACTTCGACATCGAAGCGCTCGGGGCCGTGGTTTCCAAGGGCGTGACGATGGCGGTCCGCGGCGGCAATCAGCAGCCGCGCGTGGCCGAGACACCCGCAGGGATGCTGAACTCCATCGGCTTGCAGAACATCGGCATCGATGCGTGCATAACCAACATGGCGCCGCTCTGGGCCCGGTGGGACGTGCCTGTGCTGGTCAACATCGCGGGCGATACCGTGGACGAGTTCGGCGAGATGGCGCGGATGCTCGACGGCGTGCCGGGAATCGCCGGGATTGAACTGAACATCAGCTGCCCGAACGTGGACATCGGCGGCATCGAGATCGGCCAGAACGTCGAAGCCTCCGCCCGCGCGACACGCGCCGCCGTTCGTAACACGGACCTGCCCGTCATCGTGAAACTGACCCCCAACGTGACCGACCCGGTCCGGCTGGCGGTGGCCTGCGAAGAGGCCGGCGCCGCCGCGATCTGCGCCATCAACACGGTGCTGGGCATGACCATCGACATTCGCGCCCGCCAGCCCGTGCTTCCGCGTGCGCGCGGCGGCCTCAGCGGCCCGGCCATCAAGCCCATCGCCCTCCGCATCGTGTACGACGTGGCGAACGCAGTGCACGTCCCCGTCATCGGCTGCGGCGGCATCCCGACCGGCGAGGACGCGATCGAATTCCTGAAGGCCGGCGCGAG
>CALMIW010000716.1 GCA_937864275.1 uncultured Dehalococcoidia bacterium | reverse complement strand
GCCGCAAGCCTCCTCCCCGGCGAAGAACGTCACCGCGCTCTACGCGCCGCGCAATCGGAACTACGCCTACGCGATCGACGACGACGCCTGCGCCCACAACAGCCAGGGCCACTTCGCTGAGCTCCTCGGCCTTCGCGAGACCTTCGCCGGCCGCCCGGGCGCACTCGCGGTCTTCGAGTACTACTCCGACGCCGTCCTTTACAAGTGGATGGACCCGCCGAACCTTCGCGTCCTGCCTGCGGACGCGCGGGCCTACCGCGCGGCCGGCGTGTTCGACTTCGCTAACCTCGCCGTCACGCCTCGTCCGTGGGTTGGCCCGGCCTGGCATGCCTGGTGGTTCGCCCGCTGCGCCTGGGATGCCGCGGCCGATTCGCGGGCCGAGCTCGAGCATTTCTGCGCCGCTGCCTACGAGGAAGACGCACCGGCGTTCGTCGACCTCTACGAGGCGCTCGACCGCGGCTATCGCGCGCTCCTCGACCTCGGCGCTCTCGAGCGCATCCCCCGCCACGACGTCCTCGACTTCTCGGATACTCCCAGAGCTGCGCTGGCGGCGAAGGCAGTCCAACTCCGCGAGGCGGTCGAGACGATGAACGGAGCCGTCGCGAATCTCCCAATCGTGCCGGGCGGTCTGGGCCGCGACTTCCGCGAAGACTTGGCCGTGCAGTTGGCCGCCGCGAACCATCTCGCCGAGCGCGTCGCCGCCTGGGATGCTGCCCTCGCCGGCCGCCGCGAGGACGCCGAAGCCTCGCTCACTCTCGCGCGCCTCTACCTCAGCGCCCTCACCGACTGGGACCACACGCATGCGGCCCCCGCCTACGCCAACCTCTCGCGCGGGATGCTCCGCTCGGCCTCGTGGCATACCGAGCGCATCGCGGGACTCATCAGGTAGCCCGCGATCACGGCTTCGGAAGGTCCAGCGAGGCGTCGATCACGTCGCCGAGGACTTTCGCCCGCGTGTCGCCCTCAACGAACGTCGGCTTGTACCGGTTTTCGATCTGGTACGGCACCATCCGCACCGTCGCCAGCCGCTTCCCGTGGAAGGTGGCCTCTAGCAGGTATCCCTGCGTGTGCTCCTCCGTCCAGCGCTGATCGAAGATGAAATTCCCCAGCGCATAGGCGATGAATGTGTCGTCGCGCACTTCGATCGCCTGGACCCAGTGGGCCTGGTTGCCGACGACGAGGTCGGCGCCGGCGTCGGCTGCGGCTCGCAGCGCCTTGATGCTGCGCGGGCTCGGTGCGTGCGTGTCCTCGGTGCCGCTCTGGATCTGGACGATGACGACGTCGACCTGCTCCTTCAGCACGCGGATGCGCTCTTCCAGCCGCGTCACGCCCAGCAGCGTGGCCGGCTTGTAGAACGCCGGCTCCGCTGGAAGGTCGGCCTTCTCGTTCGCGTAGCTGTCGTCGAGCGGGGCCGTCCCCGGCGAAGTCTCCGTCGCCTGCAGGTCTTCCGCCGCGATGTCGTCGAAGCCGAGGACGCCGAACGTCAACCCGTTCACCTCGAAGATGGCCGGTGCGAGGGCATCTTCCAGGTTCCGTCCACCGCCGACGGTCTTGATGCCTGCCGCGTTCAGCCGGTCGATCGATTCCAGCAGCGCTTCGCTCCCGCACGACGCCTGGCCGCAGTCGAAGGCGTGGTTGGTCGCCACGGTCATCTCATCGATGCCCGCCAGCGTGAGCGCCTCGATCACCTCCGGCGGCGAGGTGAGATTGGGGTACTCCATCACGATGCACAGGTAAGGCTCGCCGATCCCCTGGATCGACCCGTCGAGCGAACTGAGGGCGAGGTCCGCAGCCGCCAGGTATTCGCCGACCGGCCCGCGAAGTGCCGCGCCCCAGTCGCCGGTCGCCATGATCTCCGCCAGCGAACAGCGCGACTGGAGGACGTCGCCGGTCGCGACCACGCGCGTCACCTCCGGGAGCTTCGCGGCGACAGTCGCCTTGATGTCCTCGACTTCGGCCCGCCCCTTCTCCGTGCGGGCGATGACCTGGACGCGTTCCGCCAGCGGCCACCGCGATGGGTCGCCGGTGCCGCGTGCGATGTCGATGCCGTCGATGGCGATCGCGACCATGCTCGGCCGCAACTCCTCGAGCGGGACGATCGCGAAGATCCCGGAGTCCATGGCCATCGTCGCGCGCAGATCGTCGTAGCCGGCGAGCGCCCGCCGGAGGATCTCGCCGTCGATGAACCCGTAGTAGCCCGGCGCGTCCTCCGTTGAAGCGACTACCGGCACGATCTCGCCGCCGAGTCCGCCGACATCGCCCCAGTCCGAGATCTCGCCGGTCCAGATGCGCTGGACCTCCTCCGCGGTCAGCGAATCGACCCCGGCCCCGAGCGGGGCGACAGGCACGAAGTAGCGCACGGCCACGGCGCCCTCGCCGCCGGCGGAAGCAAACTCGATGTCTGGCGTCTTGCCGCTCTCCGCGGGCTTCAGTTCGAGGGCCTCGGCGCCGCGGGGGAGCGGTCCTGTATAGGTCAGTCCGGCCCGCACCTCGGGCGTAGCCGTGGTGCCGGGTGAAAGCGCGGGCGCCTCCCGGGCGTCTCCCTCGGAAATGGCGTCGAACAGAATGAATGCGAGGAAGCCCAGGCTCGCTGCCAGCGCCGCCACGGCAAGGACGAACCACGGCAGCCACGGGCTATGACGGGGCGCCGTCGGTTCGCGTGCCATGGGCAGATAGTCGCGGGCTGCCTCTGGCCGGTCAAACTCCGGGAACGATGTGGTTCAGGACGCCTGGGACGGCCGCCTCAACTCGCCTTGGCATACCAGCGGTCGGGCGTGCCGCTCGCGCTTTCGATGAAGCTGAAAGCCTTCGCAAGCACGCGGTCGATCCCGCCGCACGACGCTTCTACCTGTGCCAGCTCGGTTGGCAGCGGCGCCACCTCGCCGATGTCGAGGTCGTACCCGCAGTACAGGCCGTAGTGCAGCATCAACTGGTTCGCCTGCGCCACTACCCCCGCAAGCCCATCTGCCGTTGCCGTCAGTGTTTCGTCGTGGTGGCAGCGCACCGCGTCGACGAGGTGGCCGGGGAACTTCCAGCGCTCGCCCAGCGCCTGCCCGATCTCGTCGTGCGAGTATCCGGTCGTCTCCAGTTCCGCCTCGTGGAGCGTCAGTTCGCCGCTTCGCGCGATGGCGACGGCGGCGGCGAATTCCTTGGGCATTCCCTGGCGCAACACCAGCCGCCCGATGTCGTGGAGGATGCCCGCGG
>CALMIW010000715.1 GCA_937864275.1 uncultured Dehalococcoidia bacterium | reverse complement strand
GATGGCCGCCCGCACGGCCCCCACGAGCTCGTCCTCCCCGCTGATCTGCGCGAGGCCGGAGGCTTCGATGATCTCCGTCGCCGGCTTCCCGGTCGCGATCATCTGCTCGAACACCTCCTTGCCGATGTTCGAGGTGACTTTCCCCTCATCCACAAGCCGCGCCAGCGCCGCGAGGTTTTCCGGCTCCAGCGGGAACTGCTCGATGCCCTTGTTCGCGGCATTCAACCACCGCCCGACTTCGCCCAGCACCCAGTTCGCGGCCAGCTTGGCGGAACGCGGGGCGTCGAGCCCGATCGCCTTCGCCACGGCTTCGAAGTACTCCGCGCGTTCGCGGTCTTCGGTCAGCCCGGTCGCTTCGTGCTCGGAAAGGCCAAGGTCGACGAACCGCTGCTTCTTCGCGGCGGGGAGTTCCGGCAGCTTCGCCTCGATCTCCGCCACGTACTTCCGGCTCAGCTTCAGCGGAGGGAGGTCCGGTTCCGGGAAGTAGCGGTAGTCGTTCGCGTGTTCCTTGGTCCGCTGGCTCACGGTCTCGTGGGTGTCGTCTACCCAGCCGCGCGTCTCCTGGATGATGCGCTCCCCGCGGTCCAGCATCGCCGCCTGGCGGACCTCCTCGAACGCGATCGCGTCGTGGACGGCCCGGAAGCTGTTCATGTTCTTGATCTCGACCTTGGTGCCGAACGCTTCCGTGCCAACGGGCCGCAGCGAGACATTCGCGTCGCAGCGGAAGTTGCCGTCTTCCATGTTCGCTTCGCTGACGCCGATATAGCGCAGGATCTGTCGCAGCCGGACGAGGTAGTCGCGCGCCTCCGCCGGCGTGCGCATATCCGGCTCACTCACGATCTCCATCAGCGGGCTGCCCGAGCGGTTGATGTCGATCAGGCTGTAGCCCTCGCCCGTCACCGGGTCGGTGCGGTGGAGCAGGCGCGCGGTGTCCTCTTCCATGTGCACCCGCGTGATCCCGATGCGGCGCGCCGCGGCGCCTTCCGGGGCGATCTCCAGCCAGCCGTTGCTGCACACGGGCAGGTCGTACTGCGAAATCTGGTAGCCCTTCATCAGGTCCGGGTACGGGTAGTTCTTCCGGTCGAACTTGGAGAACTCGGCAATGTGGCAATTCAGGGCGAGGCCCGTCATCACGATGTACTCGATCGCCTTCTCATTGATCACCGGGAGCACGCCGGGCATCCCGAGGCACACCGGGCAAACGTGTGTGTTCGGTTCGGCGCGCGCGTAATCCGCGCTGCACCCGCAGAACATCTTGCTTTTCGTGATGAGCTGGCAATGGACTTCGAGGCCGATGACGGTCTCGTACTTCGTAGCTACGGCGGTCAACAGGCTCCTCCACCGGGTCGCGACTCCAGTATCGAGCCCAACGCCAGAAGGCGAAAGGCCGGGCGAGGCGACCCGACGGGCCGGACAGCATCCCGGGAGACATCCGCCCAACACCTGTTGAATCAGGAGACCGCGCGCGCAGGCACCCGGGCGGCTACCGCCTGCCGGGCCGGCGGCGTCTCGACACAATCCGGGCACAACCGCCGTGCGACGCGCTGCGTCGCGACATCGACAACCCATCCATGCAAGGGGTGCCCCTGGGGCATGCGGGTGTTCAATTCGTGGCCACGGGGCCGCGTCGGCGAAGCCAGTTCCCGCTCAGCTGGAGCCCGCTGTCCGTGTCCCATCCGTTCTGAAACGACCGCTCGGTCCCGCAGCCGCACCTGCCCGTGGAGGCCGCGCCGGCCTGCTCGTCGATCCGCCACCTGTGGACATGCGTGAGCTCGACAGGCTGGCTGGCGAGCGTCGAAACGGCGTGACTCGACTGGAGGATTTTCATCTTTTGAGCATACCACATTTCCGACTGGTCTGGTTCATATTTTCCCAATTCATGACGCGATTTGCGACGGATTGCATCGCTAATTCCTTGGCAAATCTCCGTTCGCCGTAACACTAAAACGTGCGAATTTGTCGAAACTTTCTTGACCATTGTGATAGAATAACGGAAGCGATCTGCCCACGATTCGAAGCAAGACTCGTGGCGAATCGCCGCCGCTGCCACGACGAAAACAGGCGAGAGCAGCTCGCCACTTTTCGCGACCAGCGACGAGGTCTTCACCGTGCGGACGCCCCACAGGCGCCACTGCCGGTCAACAGGAAGGTTGGAACCATCTAATGGGAGACAAGAACCCCAAGAACGCTCGCAAGGCCGGCAAACAGAAAGCCGACGCCCAGACCGCGAAAGACAACAAAAAGCGAGACGCCGAAACCCCGGCCGTCACTCCCCTGGTTCTTGGCGAACAGCGCCGCCGCATCTCGATCGTCGGCCATCGGCAACTCGCCTGACCGCCGCGCTCGCCGGGCCGCGGCCCCATCCTCGGCCGGTGTCCGTCGCCGATATCGACCTCTCGCCCATTCCGGGGAAGCACTACTTCAGTTAGGCCCGGGAATGGTCCGAGGAGTTCATCTACTTCCTCATGGTCGACCGCTTCCATGATGACCGGCAGCGCGCGCCAATCGGCGGCCGCGGGCGGTCGGAAGGCGTCCGGACCCACGACGACTTCTACGGCGGCACCCTCGCCGGGGTCACCGCCCACCTGGACTACATCGCCGGACTCGGTTGCACCAGCATCTGGCTTTCGCCCGTCTTCGAAAGCAACTCCGGCGCCTACCACGGCTACAACATCAACAACTATCTCGGTGTCGACCCGCACTTCGGGACGATCGCCGACCTTGCGGACCTCGTCGACGCGGCCCACGCCCGCGGGATGCGCGTCATCCTCGATGTCGTGCTCAACCACTCCGGCGACAACTGGAGCTACCCCGACGAGCACCGCTACTACTATTCCGGCGGCGAACGGTTCGAGTTCGGCTCCTGGCGCCGCCAGGACCGGCCCATCCCGACCGAGCTCCGCAACCCGGCCTTCTACCATCGCCGCGGGGAGATCTCGAGCGTCGAAGGCTTCGATGCCGCTCCCGAGGCCCAGCAGGGCGACCTCTTCGGCCTGAAGAACTACGTCAGCGATGACGACGAAGCCTCCTCCGAACTAATCGAAGTCCTGATCCGCACGCACTGCTACTGGATCCGCAACGTCGATGTCGACGGCTTCCGCATCGATGCCGCCAAGCACATGGGGCCGCTCGCCTGCGCGCGCTTCGCCTCGGCCGTGCGCGAATACGCCTACAGCCTCGGCAAGCGCGGATTCTTCCTCTTCGGCGAAGTCGCCAGCCCTGAAGACCACGTCATCGACGAGTACCTGGGCCAGTACGCCTCGGCCCTCGATAGCGGCGGCACCGTCTTCTTCGGTCTCGACTCGCTCCTGGATTTTCGCCTCGGCGCGGGCCTGCCGGGCGTGCTCAAGGGCTTCCGCGAACCCGCGCTACTCTTCGATCGCGTCGAAGCGCAGCGCGCCCGCTCGATGGATCGCGGCCAGGCGGGCCGCTTCCTCGTCTCCTTCATCGATAACCACGACGCCTTCTGGCAGCAGGGCGGCCGGTTCGCCAACGGCGCGCCAGACGCACAGGTAATCGCCGCGGCCGGCTACCTGCTTTGCTCACTCGGCACCGCCTGCCTCTACTACGGCACCGAGCAGGGCTTCGTCGGCAGCGGTGGCGACAACGAAATGCGCGAAGCCATGTTCGACCACGAATCGGCCGGCGTGAGCCTGCTCAATCCCGCCTGCGACATCTACCAGGAGATCGCGAAAGTCTCCGCGGTCGTTGCCGCGAACCCGGTGCTGCGATTCGGCCGCGTCTACTTCCGGGAGATCTCCGGCGACGGACGCGCCTTCGGTCTGCCTTTCGGCAACGCCTACACGCTCGCCTTCTCGCGCGTCCTCTATGGCCGCGAAGTGCTCGTCGCCTACAACGTCTCGGGCGAATCCCGCAGCGACAGCGTCATCATCGACCGCTCAATCCACGGTGGCGCGGGGACCCTTCGCTACCTCTACGGCGGTTCCGGCGTCGTACCCGTCGAGGCCAGCCCCGACGATTCCGTCCGCTTCGTCCGCCTGGACCTCGCTCCCCACCAGTTCGTCATCCCCGAATAGGCCCGCCGCCGTCCTAACCGACGGCGATCGCCCCGGCCCCCGCGGCGCCCACCTGCCCAATCCGCCACAACCCCAGCCCATCCCGCGCGAACGCGGCCTCAAGCTTCCGTGCGCGCGCCGGGCTCGCCGCCAGCAACAGGCCCCCGGAAGTCTGCGGGTCGAACAGCAGGGCCGCCACGCCGGGGTCGACTCCCGCTGCGTAGGTCACATTGGCGCCCACCCAGGCGCGGTTGCGGCCCTCGCCACCGGTGTGCACACCCATCCGCGAGCATTCCAGCGCGCCCGGAAGCAGCGGCACCGCACCCGCCAGGACTTCCACCGAGACGCCCGAACGTTCCGCCATCTCCCACAGGTGCCCGAGGAGCCCGAAGCCCGTGACATCGGTCGCGGCGCGGATTCCGGCTTCGCGCCCGAGGTGCGAGGCGTGCCGGTTCAGCCGCAACATCGACTCGGTCGCCGCTTCCACCCAGGCAGGGTCGGCTTTCCCCTGGCGCTGCGCCGAAAGGATCGTCCCCGTGCCGAGCGGCTTGGTCAGGTAGAGCCGGTCTCCCGGCCGCAGCCCGGCCTTCGAGAAC
>CALMIW010000714.1 GCA_937864275.1 uncultured Dehalococcoidia bacterium | reverse complement strand
TCCAGCGCGGCGCGGGCGAACTGCTCGTGACGAGCATGGACACCGACGGCCACCTCAAGGGCTACGACAACGCCATGCTCCGCGCGATTAGCGAAGCGGTTCCGGTCCCGGTCATCGCGTCGGGCGGCGCCGGCGGCCCGGAACACATGGTGGAAGCGCTGACCGAGGGCAAGGCGGACGCCGTCCTTGCCGCCAGCATTTTCCACTTCGGCACGTACTCCATCCGCCAGGTGAAAGAACACCTCGCCGCCGCCGGCCTGCCCATTCGCCCTGTCCAGCAGGTTTAGTCCCGCCTGCCCCAGCCCGCCCCGCGCGGGGCTGAATGGCCTCTCGCGACATCTCGCACCGACTTTGGCAGACTGTTACACACGTGTCTGAAGCTTCCGTGCTCTCCTTCGATTCCGCGGGCTTGATCCCCGCCGTCGTCCAGGACGCCGATTGCGGCGACGTCTTGATGCTCGGGTTCATGAACCGGGAGTCCCTTGCCCGCACCTACCGCACCGGCCTCGTGACGTTCTGGAGCCGCAGCCGGGACGAGCTCTGGGAGAAGGGCGCGACCAGCGGCAACCGGCTTCGCCTGGTCAGCATCAGCAAGAACTGCGAAGCAAACTCGCTCCTGGTGCGCGCGCGCCCGGAAGGCCCCACCTGCCACACGGGCAATACATCCTGCTACTACCGCGAACTCGACCCGGTCGCCGACGTCGAGGCTCCCTGAGGTGGAGGTATGGCCGCTCGAAGGACCGTGGCGCGGCCGCCTGGCCGTCTGTAGCCGCCCCCGCGCGGGCTGGTTCCTCGCCGACGATATCCGCCACCTTCGCGAGTCCGGGTACAACTTGCTCATCTCCGCCCTCACCGCGGAGGAAGTCGTGCGCTCCGAGCTTCAGAGCGTCCCGTCGGTGTGTGAATCCGCCGGCATGGAGTTCGCGCACTTCCCCGTCGGCAATCTCCAGGTCGCGCCGTTCGAAGACGCCCGCGCCCGGCTGACCTCGTGGAACGAGCGGCTCCATGGCGGCGAAGGGGTCGCGGTGCACTGTTGGGCGAGCGTCGGTCGCGGCCCCACGCTCGCTGCCGCCCTGATGGTGCTTGGCGGTGTCGAGCCTGCCGAGGCCTGGGCTCGGATCCGCGCCTCCCGCGGCCGCGATGTGCCCGACACCGGAGAGCAACGGGCCTGGGCGGCTGCCTTCGCCGCTCGAACCGGGATCGAATTGGCGTGAGGATCTATCCGGTCGAGTGGCCCGGACCCGGCCGCCTTGCGGTCGTCTCCCGCCCTTCGCCCGAAAGCATCGACCAGGAGCTGGCAGCGCTCCGCGCCGCCGGCTACGAGGTCCTCGTCTCGCTGCTCTCCGGGCCTGAAGCCACGGCACTGGGACTTCGCGACGAGCGCGAAGCCTGCCAGCGAGCAGGGCTGGCCTTCGAGTGGCACCCGGTCTTCGATTTCTCCGTACCCGAAGGCGACTGCTTCCGCGAGGCGTTGTCCGCGCTGTACGCGCGCTTCCGCCAAGGGGCGGCCGTGGCCGCACACTGCCGAGGCAGCCTCGGCCGCTCCCCGATGCTCATCGCCTCGCTGATGGTCATGGGCGGTGCCAGTCCCGACGACGCCTGGGGGCGCGTCTCGCGCGCCCGCGGACTGCCGGTCCCAGAAACCGACGCCCAGCGCCAGTGGGTCCGCGACCTCGTCCCTCCCTCCTGAGGGCGTGCCGCGACTCCTGCGGCGCACTTGCCAGCGAATGGCGAATCGTGAATCGTGAATCCAGCATGACGAAACCCGACTACACGGCCCTCGACCTCCGGCCCGCGCCGCCAGGCCGCCCGTATGTCCTCATGAACATGGTCATGTCACTCGACGGCAAGGCGGCCGTGGAAGGCACCGAACAGGGCCTTGGTTCGAAGGTAGACCAGCGTCTCATGCGAGACCTCCGCCTCAATGCCGACATCGTCCTGAGTGGTGCTGGCACGCTTCGGGCGACCGGCACCTCGTCGCGCCTGGGAGACCCAATCTTGGAGCAGGTCCGCATCTCCCGCGGCAAACCTCGCTTCCCGATCGCTGCCGTCATTTCCGAGTCGGGAGACCTCCCGCTCGATAAGGTCTTCTTCACGGCGCGCGACTTCGATGCGGTCGTCTATCTCTCGAAAGGAGCCCCCGCCCAACGCCGCGCGGCACTGGCTGCCACCGGCCGGCCGGTGTACCCCCTCCCTCTGCGGAGCCCGGTTGCTGCCATGCTCAAGCACATGCGCCACGGCCTCGGAGCCGAGGTGCTTCTCGTCGAAGGGGGCCCTTCGCTCAACGCCGAACTCTTCCGGCTTGGCGTCGTCGATGAGTACTTCGTGACAATCGGGCCGGTCGTCGTTGGCGGCCGGGAGACGCTCACGCCTGTCGAAGGCGAGACCGCCTTCGAGCGGAAGGCTCTCCCGCGATTCGATCTCGTCTGGGCTGTCCCGAATACCGACACGGGCGAGATCTACTGCCGGTATCGGGCGAGGCGCTGAGGTCCCCGGAGCGGCGTAGAGCGGCGCGTTAGACGAGGGCCGCCGCTACCAGGCACGCGGCAAGGATCCCGCCAGCCGTTGGCAGGAACGCCGCCCGCGCATATTCACCTGCGCCGAAGCTGGCGCCGGATTGCCGTGCCAGGTTCAGCCAGAACACGGTGCTCAGCGACCCCAGCATCGTGAAGTTCGCCCCAATCGCCGAGCCGATGAGCGCCCCCGCCACGAGTTCCTCGTGAGGCCCCGCGCTTGTCCCGATCGTTGCCGCGATCAGCAGCGCGGCCGGCCAGTTGTTCATCAGGTTCGACAGCACGGCGGCGATCGTCGCGGCGCCGACGATCGTCACCAATGCCGGGCGCTCGTCGAGGCCGGTCAACGCGTCCGCCAGCGGGTCCAGCAGGCCCGCTGCCGAGACGCTCTCGACCAGCAGCAGGAGCGCGGCCACGAAGAGGAGGACGCCCGGCGCGATGTGCCTGCGCACACGTCCCGGATCGACGGAGCCACCCAACCTGGCGGCGACGAGCATGGCGGCGCCGCCAGCAAGCGTGACCGCGCCGAGCGGTGTGCCGGCCAGCCCGGCAACGACGTACGCCACCGCCAGCGCGCCCACCACGACGACTGCCGGCCGGCTGTCAGGCGCGGCGATGCTCACCGGGCGGGTTTCAGGCGCCGCGTCCGGCGTCAGTCGGCGGCTCTGCCACCAGACCACCGCGCTCATCACGGCAATTCCTGCGGCTGCCGCCGGAGTGATTGTCGAAAGGTAGGTGTCGAAGCCCATCTCGAACCGCTCGAAGAAGAGCAGGTTGACGGGGTTGCTCACCGGCAGCAGCAGGCTGGCTCCGTCGGCGGTGAACGTTGCTGCCAGTGCAGTCCGCCGCGTGCCGGGAGATCCGGCCGCACCGGCGGCGAAGATCGCCGGGGTCAGCACCAGCGGCGTCGCGTCGTTCGAAAGCACCGCCGTGACGAGCGTGCCCGAGAGCAGCACGGTCACGACCTTCGCCTGGGTCGAATGCCGGCCCCGCAGGAGTGCTGCCGTGCGCGCGTACAACCCCGCGGCGTCGGCTCCGGCCGCGATGAGCATCAATCCGAGGAAGAACGCCACGATGTTCGCCGAGTCGGCGACAGCGTCCAAACCCGCGCGAAGTCCGAGGGGACCGACCAGCCAGGCGGCTGCCGCGCCGATGGCGGCAATCTGCCAGTCCCTCGCCCCAAACGGCCGCAGGTAGAGCCCCAGGATCGTCGCAGCGAACACAACAGCTAGCGACAAATCCTGCACGGAGCTAATTCTTCCGCCCGGCTCATCACGCGCAAACGGGGATGCCCCCGGCTACTTGCTGGTGCGCTCCCGGGTCTCGCGCAGATCCCGCTCGCTGGCCGTTTCCTTGCGAGGGTTCGCCGCCTGCCGCGCGCGCTTTTGGGCGGCCTTCGTCTGCGGTCGTTCGGCTATCGGAGCCGACTCCCTCGAAATCCGTTCGCCCATCGTTGCGGCGGCGGCCGCGGCAGCCTCTTCGTTCCCTCTTGCGCCGTTCGCGGTGGCCCGCACCCGGCTCGAGGGTGGCTTGCTCTCCGGCGCTGGGGCGGTTTCCCCGGTCCCGGTCTTTCCGTTCCGCCGCGCCGCTGGTTTCTTCGCTGCCGCGGGAAGCGTCCCGGCTGCCTCGAGGATTGGCCTGAGGTACTGCCCGGTGAAGCTGCGTTCGACGGCGACCACCTCTTCCGGTGTGCCCTGGGCGATCAGTTCACCGCCCCGGTCGCCCCCGAACGGCCCGAGGTCGATCAGGTGGTCAGCCGCCTTGATAACGTCAAGGTGGTGTTCGATCACCAGCACCGTGTTTCCCGCATCCGCCAGCCGCTGGAGGACGTCCAACAGGTGGGCGACGTCCTGGAAGCTCAGTCCCGTCGTCGGCTCGTCGAGCACGTACAGGGTCCGCCCGGTGGAGCGCCGCGACAGCTCGCTCGCCAGCTTGATCCGCTGCGCTTCGCCGCCGGAGAGCGTGGTCGCCGGCTGCCCGATATGGATGTAGCCGAGTCCCGTCGCTTCGAGCGTGTCGAGGATGCGCTTCACCCGTGGGAATCGCTCGAAAAACTCCGCCGCCTCCGAGACCGTCATGTTCAGCACTTCCGCGATGTTCTTCCCGCGGAAGAGGATCTCCAGGGCCTCCCGGTTGTACCGCTTCCCGTGGCATACCTCGCAGGGCACCGTCACGTCCGGCAGGAACTGCATTTCGACGATCTTGTAGCCATCGCCCGAGCATTCCTCGCAGCGGCCGCCCTTCACGTTGAAACTGAAGCGTCCGGGGCCGTAGCCGCGCGCTTTCGCCTCGGGCACCGAGGCGAACATGTCCCGGATGATCCCGAACGCCCCGGTGTACGTCGCAGGGTTCGATCGCGGCGTGCGCCCAATCGGCGACTGGTCGATGTCGACAATCTTGTCCAGGTGCTCGAGACCCTCGACGGCGTCGTGCAGGCCCGGCCGCTGGCGCGCCCCGTGGAGCACGTTCGTGGCCCGCTTCACCAGGATTTCGTTGATCAGCGACGACTTCCCCGAGCCCGAAACGCCGGTCACCGCGACGAACTTGCCAAGCGGGATATCGACGGTCAGGTTGCGCAGATTGTTCTCCCGCGCCCCGCGGATGCGCATGACTTTTCCGTTGCCCGGCCGCCGCTCCCTTGGCACGGGGATCTCCCGGCGGCCGGAAAGGTAGGCGCCGGTGATGCTGCCCTCCACCGCCTTGATGGCGTCGATGTCGCCTTCCGCGACGACATGTCCGCCGTGGACGCCCGCTCCGGGGCCCATGTCGATGATCCAGTTGGCGGCGCGCATCATGGCTTCGTCGTGCTCCACGATGAGCACGGTGTTGCCCAGGTCCCGCAGCCGCTCCAACGTCTTGATCAGGCGGTCGCCATCCACCGGATGCAGGCCAATCGACGGCTCGTCGCAGATGTAGAGCACCCCCATGAGTGCCGAACCGATCTGCGTTGCCAGCCGGATGCGCTGGGACTCGCCGCCGGAGAGTGTGCCGCTCACCCGGTCCAGCATCAGGTATTCGAGCCCAACGTCGACCAGGAACTCCAGGCGGCCCCGGATCTCCTTCAGGATCTGGTAGGCGATGGTCTGCTCTCGCGCGTTGAGCGGTGTGTCCGGGCTGGCGAGACGGTCGAACCATGCCCTCGCCCGGGTGATGCTCAGGTTGGTCACCTCGACGATCGGCTTGCCGTCGATGAGGACGCCCAGCGCCTCACGCCGCAGGCGCCTGCCCTTGCAGTCCGGACATGGGACAGAGCCCATGTACTTCTCGATCTCCGTGCGGATGTATTCGGAGTCCGTCTCCTTGTACCGGCGCTGGAGGTTGGTCACGACACCTTCGAACTTGGTGTCGTACGTCTGCGTCCGGCCGTACTGGTTGGTGAACTTCAGCCGCAGTTGCCGCTCCCCGGTCCCGTAGAGCAATGCCTGCAGTTGCTTCTCATCCAGTTCCGAGACAGGCGTATCCACGGTGAAACCCTGGTCTTCCGCAACCGCTTCCAGTTGCCGCATATACCAGCCCGCCACGCTCGGCGACTTGGACCACGGTTCGACGGCGCCGCCGGCGAGCGACTTGGTCCGGTCCGGGATGATGAGCGTCGGGTCGATCTGCATTTCGACGCCGAGCCCGGTGCACTTCGGGCAGGCTCCGTGGGGGCTATTGAACGAGAACGTCCGCGGTTCGATCTCGCCGATGGATGTGCCGTCGTACGGGCACGAAAAGTGCTCCGAGAAGATGCGTTCCGGCTCGTTGCCCGCAGCCTGGGCCACGATCATCACGCCCTGGCCCACCTTCAGGGCTTGTTCCACCGAGTCCGCGATGCGGCTGGTCGCCGACGCGTCGCTCCCCGGTTCCGGGACTACCAGCCGGTCGACCACGACGTCGATGTCGTGCCGTTTCTGCTTGTCCAGCGCCGTCACTTCATCCAGGTCGCGGACTTCGCCGTCGATGCGGACGCGGACGAAGCCGGCCCGCCGGGCCTCTTCGAAGACGCCGGTGTGCTCGCCCTTCTTGGCCCGGGCGACCGGCGCGAGCAGCAGCAGGCGGGCGCCCACGGGGTAGGCAAGGGTCGCATCCACGATCTGCTGGACCGTCTGCCGCTCGATGGGACGGCCGCACTGGGGGCAGTGTGGCCGCCCGGCGCGCGCCCAGAGCAAACGCATGTAGTCGTAGATCTCGGTGACCGTTCCAACCGTCGATCGGGGGTTGTTGGAAGTCGATTTCTGGTCGATCGAGATCGCCGGAGAGAGCCCGTCAATGTGGTCAACGTCCGGTTTCTCCATCAGCCCCAGGAACTGGCGGGCGTACGCCGAAAGCGATTCGACGTACCTTCGCTGGCCCTCGGCGTAAATGGTGTCGAACGCGAGCGACGACTTCCCCGAGCCGGAGAGCCCGGTGATCACCACGAGCTGGTCCCGCGGGATCCGGACGTCGATGTTCTTGAGGTTATGCTCGCGGGCGCCGCGGACAAGGATGTGGTCGAGTGGCACTGCGGCCTTCCGGTGGAGGGAGTCGCCGATTGCTCGGGCCTACGAGTGTAGCCCGCTTTCCCTGCGGCGGCAGGCAGCATAACAACCCTAGAACGCCCGTTCTAGCCAACTCCTGCCAGCATCCTGTCAGCATGGCGCCTTACCAAGGTCGAGTTCTCCGCTACGTGCCCAGCTTTGCCCCACACTCGCCGCAGAACTTCGATCCCGGCGCGGTCTTTGCGCCGCACTGCCCGCAGAACGCCGCCACCGCGATATTCGTGGGCCGCCCGCACCCCGGACAGAATTTCTTCCCCAGCGTTTCCGCGCCGCAGTCGGCGCAGTTGGCGTTCACTTCTTTGCCCTTCTCGCTCATGCGGACGTTCTCTTCGAGGAACGTGTCGTTGTTGACCTGCGTTTGCACGAACTGCGCTCGGACGGAGGTTTCCACCTCTTCGGCCACGGGAGCGCAGCTCTTGCACATGTTGGCCTGGACGTTCCAGCACACCTGCTCGCACAGCCAGTCACCGCAGTTCCGGCACTGCTTGAACTTCGGCCGGATCTCTTCCACGGCCTTCTTGAGCGCCCCGTCGTGCTGCTTGCCGCCGATGGCTCGCTGGACTTCGAAGGCCGAATCGGCGCCGCGCCCGATGGTGCTTCCAACGAAGTTCGAGGCGCCGCGGAGGAAGCCCCCCGCCGCGAAGAAAGCCGCCGACCCCGACCTTGCGAAGCTCCCGG
>CALMIW010000713.1 GCA_937864275.1 uncultured Dehalococcoidia bacterium | reverse complement strand
GGCGATGACGTGCTTCTTCTGCGTCGGCGCGACCCAGTTCCCGGTGTCGTTGCTGGAGCCGAGGAAGAGCACGCGCACGCCCCGAGTATATGCGCCGACGAACCTACTGGGCGCCGGCGGCGTTGGTGCCTACGGGCAACGCCCACGGTAGAAACCGCGCGAATTGGTGTGCTAACCTCCCGGCGACAGCCCATGACGGATGGAGTGTGGAGCTATGGCGATACAGGCTTTGGTACCGGAACCGAAGGTCGTGGCACTCTTGGACTCGCGGCACCCCTCATACCTCGGCGAGTTCGAAACGCGGCTCCTTGCCGCCCTGGAGTTCGGATACAGCGTTGAGGCGATGGTGACCGGCTTTCACAAGAGCGAAGCGACGATGCGCAGGCACATCGCGGACCTCAAGCACCGCGTCTTCGACTACATCGATCTGACAGAGAGCACCACGCTCTTAAATCACTGGACGCGGCGGCACTTTCCTTGTTGTACGCAACACGCGCACGAAATGATTCAAAACTGTCAGATTTTGAGCGGTGCGAAGTCAGTATCCGCTGCTTCGGACGCGTAGCTTACGACGTGCGTTGTTCAGCGTCCCCTGAGCGACCAGACAGTAACTTGGTGCGGACAACGGTCGGGCTTGGGTGGCGTCGCTCGTTGAAGAGTTCGACAGCAAGCTCCGGCTCGCAAACCCCGCCCCGTGGGCCGCACTTCGCCTCCCCTTTCGCCAGTTCAGTGTTCCTTGGTAAGGAGGATTCCCAATGCCCTTCTCTTTTCCTCGAAGTCAGCGCTTGTTGCGCCCACTCCTTCCGGCGATACTCACCCTGCTCGGGGTCGCCGCAGTGCTAGCAGCGTCGGTTCAAGTTGGCGCGACGGGTAAGGACGAGTCGCCCCTGCCGTTTGAACCGCCCGCTCAAGAATCTGCTGCCGCGTCTGTCACGGCAAAGCCAAATTCCTGCGGTGAACTGATGGAGAAGCGGGAGTCAATGACGACCAGAGAGGTAAAAGCCGACAACAAGAAATTTGAAGTTGTCACGTCCAAGGGAAATTGCAAGGTCACCGTGGAGGCCTCCATCGCCGGTGAGCCTTTGGACCCGGGTGCCGTCTGCGTCGTCGTGGTGGCGCCTGGAGTCCCGGGCCCGGGAGAAGAGAACGGGGTGGTCTATAGCCTGACGGTTGAAGGCCCGCTCTCCTGCCAGAGTCTGCAACTAGGCTCAGAGGTCACCTTGGCGCCAGACAAATCGCCCCGCTCCGTTGGCGGTTTCGGACGGTCGGCGTCGATTTTCAATGCGTGGGCCTACAGCCAAGTCAAGGCGAAGATTATCGGTGCCGACTGCTGCACAATCGATATGCTTTGGAATGAAATCCACGTGGGCTGGTGGTGGGATGGCTATTGCGCTAGTTACATGACCTGGACGAAGAACGACGGTGTCGATCCTTGGTGGGATCTGGCATATCCGGAGGCTACGGCTTACACCCCCTCAGACGCGACTTGCCGGAATAACGTCTCAACGTTCCACAACCGACCATTCCACTCTGACGGATTTCCCTTAGGCCTCTTCTTCGACGTGCTCTCTCCCGACGCAGATGCGAGCACGGAGACTCGCGTCATCGGCTACTACAACGGCTACGCGACCTGTTCATTCCCCACAAGGAGCTACTCATACCCCAACCCTGCGGCGTGGGCGCTCTATGGCAATCCGCTCACCCATCTCAAGTGGAAACCCAACGTGTGCGTTTGGGAGTGATCACCCGCCTCGTCGCGGAAATACGTCGACTTTCCCCGCTATCGATGATTGCGGGGGAGGTCGGGCTTCTCCTCATCCTCGCCGGGTTCCCGCTGGGCAACTCCATAGGTATCGTCCTGCAGCCGCTCGGCCTGCTCCTGGTGATCGCCGCCATCTTGCTGGCGCGATCTCGCAAGGGCGCGCTCACAGCAATGAGCCTCATCGTACTCACATTCGTGGCGCTGATCGTGTTGCTAGTTGTGTTCGCTTCGCTCGTCGCGATCTTCGGGGGCGGCGCCGGAGGCGACACTGGAGAAATTACGCCTACGCCTCGACGAACCGTTCCTTGACGGACTCTCCTTGGCTCTCTGCAGGCAGCGGCCGCGTGAGGTTTCTTGTTGTGGCTCTCGTGTAACTCGCCGAGATCCCAGCGCACCGCGCGCGGACGCAAGCGGGTGCTCTCGGACTGGGAACTCAACTGAAGAGGCCCGAGGGGCCAGCCCACCGGCTCCAAGACACCTTCCGTGTTCAACTCTGGCGAGGTCTCTCGGCCCGACGCATTGATGCAGATTGGCGGTCTTTGTCGGTCCTCAATCCTCGATGTCGCTGTCACCCCTGGGCAGACGGAAATCTTCCGGCTCTTCGGCGGGCGTGACTGGCAACTGGTCGTCGGCCGTGAGCGGCGGGATGGAGATGTTCACGAGTATCGCTTCGCTCCCCGCTGGCGCCGCGCCGTGTTCGCTCCCGGGCCACACGGCGAGTGCGGCGTACGGTTGGGGCAGGTGAGTGACCCCATCGACTGTCACTCTCGCGGTCCCGCCGATGGAGAGGTAGATCTGCATAGAGCGCCGGTGCACATGCTGGTCGATGTGTTCTGTCGCGCCCTCGAGCTTCAGGACGCGGACGCTTGCGGAATGGCATTCGAAGTCTTCGAGTACCTCGTACCGGCCGACTGGTTGGGGACGTTGCTCGGACACTGGCCACCTCCGTCGCGGCGAAAGCCGCCGCCAACGGACGCATGGTCTCCCTGGCCACACAACTTCACAACGGCCATCCGTCGCGGCCAAAACGGCCGGAAGGGCAGCCGGCCGCGGTCACCTTCACTTCCGAATGACCCGAGACGAGATTGAATGCCTTGACGCGGCGTCGCTGCTACCTGAGAGCCGAAAAGCCCGGTCGGGGATTGGAGTATCATCAAGGTGTGGCCGAACAGGTGTCCGAAGCAGACCGCGACTACATGCGCCGTCTCGGCGAGTTCATGGAGGCGGTGCATGCCGATGAACTGGCGAAACACCGCAGCCTGTCGGTCAATGAACGGCTCGTGAGAAGCGAGCGCCTCTCCAGGCGCGGCGGCGCGCGCGACGCTGACCGCGCTCCGCAGGACGACCTCGCCGCGTTCTTCCGCAGGGCCAGAGAACTTGGACTTTGCGACGACTGACCTCGGCGACTCCTCATTCTTGAGCGAACTCGCTGCGATGGTCGCCGCCGCGGAGCTCGACGTGGCGTTGATTGGCGGCGCGGCGGTCAACACATACGTAGAGCCTCGCTACACCAAGGACATTGACCTCACTGTCGCTGCCGGCCGAGAGGGAATGGAAGCGCTCAGCAGGCTGCTGGGTGAGGCAGGTTTTGTCACCGGTCGCGCCCAGGATGGCGATGCGTCGTCCGGGCCGGACTTCGTCCAGCTCACGCGTGAGGCCACGCACGACATCGTCGACCTGATCGCTGCCAAGACGTCGTTCCAGCGGTTGCTGATCCAGCGGGCGGTGCGAGGCGAAGGCCAGTGGTTGCCTGTGGCCACCCCTGAAGACCTGATCATCCTCAAACTGATTGCCAATCGATCGCGCGATCGCCTCGACGCGGAGGCGCTGGCCCGGCAAGAGCCTCTCGACTGGCGGTATGTGGAGGACTGGGCAAGCACGTGGGGAGTTACTGAGCGCCTCGATGCGTTGCGACGGGCTCTCGCGAACGAAGAGCCCTGAGCACGGGCCACCGTCCGACTAGCCCACCGCCACCCCGGCGAATGCCTCGTCCAGGATTTCGTGCACCTCTTCGTCGGCGATGGCGATGACGCGGCCGTCGTCGTAGAGGCGCATCACCATGTCGAGGGCGCGCGCCAGGCGCGGGTCGCGCTTGTCCAGGCCGGCGGCTTCGGCCGGGCGGTGGGTTTGCATCCACATCAGCAGGCCGGCGGCGCCGCTCTTGTCGGTGATGGCCACGCCGGGCGGCCGGTTGAGCAGCCTGGTCGTATCGAACGGGTTGTAAATCTCCTCATCCTTGATCATCCCGTCGGCGTGAATGCCCGCGCGCGTGACGTTGAAGTTCGAACCCACGAACGGCAGCCGCTGGTCCACGATTTCGCCGATTTCGCGGTAGTAGTCGGCGATTTCCGAAATGACCGTGGTGTCGATGCCGTGCGACTCGCCGGTGAGGCCGATGAGCCAGAAGACGAGCGCCTCGATCGGGGTGTTGCCGCTTCGCTCGCCGATGCCGAGGAGGGGGCCGTTGTTCGAGCGGGCGCCGTAGAGCCAGGCCGAGACCGCGTTCGGGATGATGGCGTTGAGGTCGTTCTGGCCGTGGAACTCGAGCGCTTCGCTGGGCACGCCGCCTTCCGTGTGGAGCAAGTGCGTGAGCCGCGGGATGCCGCGGGGAAGGGCCGCGTAGGGGTCGCTCACACCGACGCCCATCGTGTCCGGGTAGCGCACCTTGACCCGGATGCCAGCCTGCTTGCCGCGCTCCATGAGTTGCTGCACGAACGGGAGGACGACGTTGTAGAAGTCGGCGCGGGTGCTGTCTTCGATGTGGCAGCGGGGGATCACGCCGTCGGCCAGGGCCGCGTCGACGACTTCGAGGTAGCTGTTGATGACGGCTTCGCGGTTCGAGTTCAGCTTCTTAAAGATGTGGTAATCGGAGATAGAGGTGAGGATGCCCGTCTCCTTGAGCCCTGCGGAGCGGACGAGCTGGTAGTCGGCGAGGGTGCCGCGGATCCAGCCCGTGATCTCCGGGAAGCGATAGCCGAGTTCCTGGCAGCGCTCGACCGCTTCGCGGTCCTTCTTCGTGTAGAGGAAGAACTCGGACTGGCGGACCATCCCCTGCTTGCCGCCGAGCCTCTGGAGGAGCGAGTAGAGGCGGACGATCTGGTCGACCGAGTACGGAGCGCGCGACTGCTGGCCGTCGCGGAAGGTGGTGTCGGTGATCCAGATGTCGTGCGTGGGGTTCAGCGGGACCGGTTCTCGCTCGAACTGGACGAGTGGCGGGAGCGTGTAGGGGAACTGGTCGCGGTAGTAATCGGGGCCGGTCGTGGAGGAGTGATCGGCGGCGTTCGCGAAGGTGAGCCAGGAAGCCATGCGGCGGGTCTCCGGTACGTGTGGTGATTGTATACAATCACGGATCGGCACCTCCGTGCTAGCGGAATCTCGCTATACCTGGGGCCTCCAGCTATAGAACTCGGCCGAGAGCGAGGCGGCTGCCGCTCGCGGTTTTGTACAGGAGTGTCTAGACTCCGCCCCAATGTCTGAAGCCCACCCCCTCGTCATCGAGGAGCGCCGCGGGGCGGTCGTCTGCCTCGCCCTCAACCGCCCCGAACGCCACCACGCCCTGAGCGCCGCCCTCAGCGACCAGCTCGGCGATGCCATCCTCCGTGCGACCGAAGACCCTGAGGTCGCCGCCATCATCCTCACCGGTACCGGCGAGAAGGCATTCTGCGCCGGGGGCGACATGCTCGAGATGAGCGGCGTCGAAGAGAACGCGGCGCCAGCCCGATCGCGCGGCGCGGGCGGCCTTTTCGGCGTCATCGCGAAGGCGCCCCAGCCGGTTATCGCAGCGGTCAATGGCTATTGTTTCGGCGGCGGGGCTCGCCTGGCCATCGGCTGCGACATCCGCATCGCCTCCACCAACGCGACCTTCCGGCTGCCGGGTTCGGAGTACGGGCTCGTCGTCGCTGCCGCCTCGCTGCCGCGGCTGGTCGGCGCCGCCCGGGCGAAGGAACTGATCTTCACGGCCCGGAAGTTCGACGCGCAGGAAGCCTATGACTATGGCCTTGTGACCTCGCTCCACCAGCCCGGCGAACTCATGAATGCCGCCTGGGCGATGGCCGAGACGATCGCCGGCATGTCGCGTTCGGCCGTGCAGGAGGCCAAGCGCGTGATCGACACCGCGACCCTCTCGGATGAGGCGCGCCACATGGAAGACGACGCCAACCGGCGGCTTCGCGGCAGCCCCGAGCAGGTCGCGCGCTTCCGCGATGCCACCAAGAGGGTGACAGGCCGCTAACCCCGGCGAGGAGAGAAACGATGGCGGGACCGCTTTCCGGGATTCGCGTGCTCGACTTCACCTGGGCGCTGGCCGGGCCTTACGGGGTCATGATCCTGGCCGACCTCGGCGCCGAGGTCTGGAAGATCGAGACCGCTCACCAGAACGAGACGCGGCGCGGCAGCGGGCCGTACGTCCACGGCGTCAGTACGTACTTCTTCTCCGTGAACCGCGGCAAGAAGAGCGTGATGCTGGACCTCAAATCGCCCGAGGCGAAGGAAATCGTCTACCGGGCGGTGGAGCAGGTCGACGTGCTCACGGAGAACTTCTCCCCGGGGACGATGGACGATCTCGGGTTCGGCTACGAGAAGATGAGCGCCATCAACCCCCGGCTCGTCTATGCCTCGACTTCGGGATTCGGGCACACCGGCCCCTACTGCGAGCGGGGCGCCGTCGACGCGATCGTCCAGGGCATGGGCGGCGTGATGAGCATGACCGGCCACGTGGGGGGCATGCCCGCCCGCGCCGGGTACTCCATCGGGGACATGGGAGGCGGCATGTACACGGCCATCGGCGTGCTTTCCGCGCTGGTAGAACGCGACCGTTCGGGGCTGGGGCAGCATGTGGACGTCGCGATGCTCGACGCGCAGGTCGCCCTGATGGAGAACGCCATCGTGCGCTACACCTCGACTGGCCAGGTGCAGGGCCCGGTCGGCTTGCGCCACCCGCTGAGCACGCCGCACCAGGCGTTCCCGGCGAAAGACGGCTGGGTGGTCGTCGCGAACGTGAAGGACCACAACTGGCCGCTGTTCTGCGGGCTGCTCGGTTGCGACGAACTGGCCACCGACGAGCGCTTCGCCACCAACCCGGTCCGAACGCGGAACTACGCGGCCCTGGAGCCAATCCTTTTCGAGGCCTTCCGGCAGAAGACGAAGGCGGAGTGGCAGGAGTTGCTCAGTCCGGTCGCCCTGATCGGGCCGATGAATGGCGTCGACGAGGTCGCGGCAGACCCCCAGGTCGCCGCGCGCGACATGATCGTGGAGCTGCCAACGTGGACCGGGGGCTCGCTGCGCGTCGCGAACACGCCGGTGAAGCTCTCGCGCACGCCGGGCGGTGCAAGCCGCGGGGCGGCGAAACCGGGCGAACACGCACACGAGATCCTCGGGGTGCTCGGCTACTCCGAAGACGAGGTCGCACGCCTCATCGAAGCAGGCGCTGTCGGCCAGCTGCGCGAGTCCTGAATCTCCGGTCGATCGGCCTCCTTCGGGTGCTATGGTAATTGCCAACATGACAGCCAGGACGCTGCTGCTTTTCGGTGCCATTGCCGGGCTCGCGGCGATGGCGTTCGCCTGCAGCGATCGAAAGACCGCCGGAGACGACGAGCCGCTGGATGGCCCGATCACCCTTCCGTATTCGGGCGAGGAACTCGCGGACAGCATTCAGAAGGCACTCGACGGGAAGGGTGCGTACACCATCTCGGCTCAGCAGGAGAACTTCGTGCTCCCCCAGTGGGGCGGCGTCGACGGCGGCACCGTCACAGTCGGTCGCGACGACGGGAGGATCACGGCCGCCGCCAGCCTCTATCGGACGGGCGACGGCGATTACGACCTCTGGCTCAGGAATGGACAGACCTACTTCAAGCGCAGCACCTGCAACGACCTCGCCCGAGTGCCCGGCGGAGGCGGGCCCGTGCTCTCGCCGTTCGTCTTCCTCGGCAACGACCGGATCCGTGGGGCATCCGGTCTGAAGGCGGCCACCGGCCGGACGGTGCTGATCCTCACGCTCGACGGCCTCGGCGAGACGGAGATCAGCTTCGACCCCAGGACGTTCCTGCCCAATCAGCTAAGCTCGCGCACCGCCACCAACAACGGCAAGCCACTCGTCTGGACGTTCGGCGACTGGGGTGAGGAACCGAGGATCGAGCCTTCGGCGAGCGAGTTTTCGAACGCCTACGACCGCGGCCCGGGCGGGAATCCGTGCTAGGAGGCATCGGCTTGGACGAGCGCGACCGCAGGTTCTTCTCCTGGCTGGGACTCATCTTCGGGCCCCTGTTCGTCGCGGGGGGATTCGTTGCCGCGTTCACGATTGAGGGAGCGCTGTTCATCTGGGCGGGGCTGGCGCTGTTCGCGGGCGCACTGGCCCTGCGGACGCCCGCACCCGATTGGGCAGCGGGCGCGCTTGGGGGCGCGATATTCCTCGCCCTCAGCGTCTACACCCTGGTTGTCTACCCATGATGGATGGCGGCGATTGGGGCAAGTGGAACGTCCTCTATACGACGAGAGAGTACGTCGATGCCCAGCGGAAGGAGTTGCGACGGTTCACGGGCGCGATGAGCCCGCTGGAGTGGATCGCCGTGATCGCGGTGCTCGGTCTGACCGGCTCATTCCTTCTGGGCGTTGCGTGGCGGCTGGTCTTCTAGGACACCGCTCGAGGCGCACTCTCGGGCGCGCCGTATAGTTCCCCCGTGAGCAAACCCCGAATCGTTGTCACCATGGGCGACCCGTCCGGCGTTGGCCCGGAAGTCATCGCCAAGGCCCTCGCGAAGCCGGAAGTGCGCGCGCTCGCGGAGCTCTCGGTCATCGGCTCTGCCCAGGCGCTCTTCGACACCTGGTCGAAGCTGGCGCTGCCCGGTGCGCCGCCGCCGGTGACCGAGATCCACGGCATCCCCGAAGGCCCGTTCCCAGTGGGCGAGCTGTCCGTCGACTCCGCGCGCGCCGCCCATGCGTGGGTGGAGTTCGCGGCCAGGCTCTGCATCGCCGGCGAAGCAGGCGCGATGGTGACCGCGCCGGTGAACAAGGAAGCCTTCCAGCTGGCCGGAATCACCGACACCGGACACCAGGAGGTGCTGGCACGGCTCAGCGGCGCCACGAACGTGAAGACGATGCTGATTTCCGGACAGCTGCGCTGCATGCACCTCAGCACGCACAAGTCGCTCGCCGAAGCCTGCCGCTACGTCACACGCGAGAACGTCCTCCACGCCATCGAACTGACGCAGCGGCACTTCGCCGCCTGGGGTATCGCATCCCCTCGCATCGCGGTCGCCGCACTCAATCCGCACGCGAGCGACAACGGCCTGATCGGCCGTGAAGAGCTGGACGAGATCACGCCCGCCATCGCGGACGCGCGGCTGCTGGGCATCGACGCGAGCGGCCCGCACCCGGCGGACTCGGTCTTCAACGCGGCCATCGCGGGGAAGTACGACGTGGTGGTGGTGATGTACCACGACCAGGGACACATCCCCATCAAGGTCCACGGGTTCGAACAGAGCATCAGCGTGAACCTGGGCCTTCCCATCATCCGCACCTCCGTGGATCACGGCACCGCGTTCGACATCGCCGGTCAGGGCATCGCCGACGAGACGAGCATGGTCGAAGCGATCCGGCTGGCCGCGAACCTCGCGACCGGGAACGGACTGGGTTCGTGAGGTAGGCGTTGTGCAGGCTGTGCCCTACACGATACCCTACAGAACAAGGGGGCGTACTCGCGATGGAAATGAAGAAGACAAGCGTGTACCTGAGCGAAGAAGACCGCGAGCGCCTCGCACGGCTCGCGGAACGCAAGGGGGAGTCCCAGGCGTGGGTCATCCGCGAGGCTCTCCTCGCCTACGACGCGAGCCTGCCGGACAAGAATTACGCGATATTCGACCTTTGGAAGGACACGCCGTCGGGCGCCATCCCGCACTTCGATGACCCGCAAGACTTCAACGACTGGTTGGATGAAGAAATGAAGAAAGGCCTGGAGCAAGAGCACGAGGACCAGCGTGCCGAAGCTGAGCCGTTCTTCGAAGCGTGGCGCGCGAGGCAGTGAGGCTCATCGTTGATGCCGGCCCGCTCGTCGCGTTGGCAGATCCAAAGGATGCGCGGCGCATCGCGGTTCCGCCCGTTCTTTTGAATGAGCGCGAAACGCCGGTCCTGTCCCCGTTCACTACTGCCGAGGTGGATTACCACCTTCAGCGGCTCAGGGGACCGCAGGGCAACCGAGCGTTTCTCGCAGACCTTGCGGCGGGCCGCTTCGAGGTGCCCGGCTTCGAACCCGGCGACTTCAAGACCATCAGCGGCCTCAATGAACGCTACCGCGATCTCAGTCCGGGCCTCGCGGACCTTTCCATGGTCGTCCTCGCCGCCCGCTACCGGACCACGCGCCTCATGTCCTTCGATTACCGCCACTTCCGGCTGATGCGTCCGCTCCAGGGCGGCAGCTTCACGCTCCTGCCCTTTGACCAGGACGATTCGTGAAATCTGCTACAATCGCCTTCATGCACACGTCCTCCGTGTCGCCGGTGAGAACAACCCCGCGTCAATCACGCGGGGCTGCCATTTAGCGCCTTCCCTTCGCTTTCCCGTTTATCGCCGCCCGATACCCTTGTTCAAGAAGGAAAGGTTCTCCACGTCATGCCCACTGACCGCGTCCAGCTCTACGACACCACCCTCCGCGACGGCTCCCAGATGGAGGGCATCTCGCTCTCCGTCGAGGACAAGATCCGCATCACGCGGAAGCTCGATGAACTCGGGCTGGAGTGGGTCGAAGGGGGGTTCCCGGGTTCGAACCCCAAGGACGCCGAGTACTTCCGCCGCCTCCGCGGCCTCGAACTGAAGAACGCGAAGGTGAGCGCCTTCGGCGGGACGCGGAAGCCGAACATCACCTGCGAGACCGACGCCAACATCCAGAGCCTGGTCGCGGCCGAAACGCCGGGCATCACGCTCGTCGGAAAGGCGAGCATGTACCAGGTCCGCGAGATCCTCGAGACGAGCGCCGAGGAAAACCTGGCGATGATCGCGGACACGATTTCCTACTTCAAGAAGCTCGGGAAGACCGTCTTCTTCGATGCGGAGCACTTCTTCGATGGCTTCGCGGCTGACCCGGACTACTCACTCCAGTGCCTGGCGACCGCCGCGCGAGCGGGCGCCGATGCGCTGGTGCTCTGCGATACGAACGGCGGCATGACGACGCGCTCGATGCTCGCGGCGATCGACGCGGCCCAGAACCGCGTGAACGACGTCCGTCTTGGGATTCATTGTCATAACGATGCGGGCCTGGCAGTGGCGAACTCGATGGCGGCCGTGGAGGCCGGCGTCTGGCAGGTCCAGGGCTGTGTGAACGGCTACGGCGAACGCTGTGGCAACGCCGATATCCTCACCATCCTGGCGAACCTCAAGCTGAAGATGGGCCTCAACGTGGTCGAAGACGAGCAGCTCGCGCGCCTCACGGAAGTCTCGAACTACGTTTCAGAACTGGCGAACCTCGTCCCGAACGCGGGCGCCCCTTACGTCGGCGCCTCGGCGTTCGCGCACAAGGCCGGCTATCACGTCGCCGGGATCATGAAGGACGAACGCGCCTACCAGCACATCGATCCGGGGCTCGTCGGAAACTCCTCGCGCGTGCTCGTGAGTGAACTTTCCGGCCAGCGGAACCTGATGATGAAGCTGCAGGAACTCGAGATCGACTATCCGCTGACGCAGGAAGAGATCCGCGGTCTGCTGGAAGTGGTGAAGGAGAAGGAGAGCCAGGGCTTCCAGTACGAGGGCGCCGAGGCCAGCTTCGAACTGCTCGTGCGCCGTTCGCTGCCGGGATACCGTGCCCCCTGGGAGCTGCAGGACTTCGTCATCGTCGAACGCCGGCGGCGCAGCCACGACCGGGAGACGCTGAACGAGATGCTGGCCGAGGCGATGGTGAAAGTCGCCGTCGACGGGCAGCTGCAGCACACCGCGCACGAAGGCAACGGCCCGGTGAACGCGCTCGACGGCGCGGTCCGCAAGGCGCTCGTGCAGGCCTACCCGCAGCTCGAACACGTGAAGCTGGTTGACTACAAGGTGCGCATCCT
>CALMIW010000712.1 GCA_937864275.1 uncultured Dehalococcoidia bacterium | reverse complement strand
CGCACGGATGCCATCGGACTTCGTGAAGGCCATCTGGATGAAGGCGTGTCGAAGGGTGCCCCACTCCGTGGTGGCGGACGGGAGGCCCCGAGCGGGCCGTGGAAGAACCCGCCACAACCGCGTCGGGACGACCCGGGCGCCAGCACGTAGCTGCCGATCGGACCGGTCTGTTCACTTGCAGGCAGCGTGCTTGCGGGGCAACGCTGCGGTCATGTCGAATGCCGACGAGATCTCCGAGTTTGCGCTGCGCCTTTCGCGCGACGCGGCCAAGCAGATGACCGCTTTCCTCCGGAACGAATCCACGTCGCGCGAGTCGTCGGACGATGCCTTCATGCTCCTGATCAGGCAGTTCATGGAGGGCGACGAGACCGACGCGGCTGCACAGTTTCCAAAGCTCGCCGCAGACCTGTTGGACATTGCGAAGTCGGCGGTGTTTCCGATCGAGCCCGACCCAGCCGACCTCATCGACTCTCGCGACGTCTACCGGCTCGTCGCTGACCATCGGTACGCAGAGGCCCTCGCCCTTGCAGATCGGCTCGTACAAGTCGCTGCAACTGCTGGTAGCGACGGCGAGCTGTCGGAGGACGACTGGGTCCACCACGCGAACATCATCCGAGGGAAAGCACACCTCGCACTGGGCGACGCTGCGGCGAGCCAGGCTGCGCTGCTCGCCGCCGGTGACGTGCAAGGGTCGCCTGCTCTCAAGTCGTTCGGGCCTGACCTGTCGTTGGCATGGGATCTGATGCGAGCTGGGCATGACGATGCAGTCATCGGCTACCTGCGTCGGATCTCCCGCTTCTGGTCTCCGCGTGACGCAATCGGTGTTCGCTCAGACGAGCCGACTGAGGAGCGCAGAGCTGCCGCTCGGCGCTACCTCGCCGGTCTCGCCGGAGAGCGCATAACAACGGCGCCACGAGCCGGCGGTATGGGAGGCCCTGTCGTTGCGATGTACAGCTATCGCCGTTACCTTTACGTTCATGGAGAATGTAAAGGTACGTCGACGCGGGGCAACGACGATCAGCACCAAGCATCAGGTGACCATCCCGGTTGCGGAACTACGCGCAGCCGGGCTCGAAGCCGGTGAACGCCTCGTGGCTCGCGCCGACGGACCAGGCCGCGTCATCCTGGAGCGCGAACACGATGTGCTGTCCGAGTTCGCCGGTGCCCTCACCGGCGCCTACTCCGACGCCGGCCTCGACACGCTCAGAGACGAATGGGACTGATCCACCTCGACGCTGGCGTCATCATCGGGCTACTGGACGCCGCCGACGCCCACCATGAATCGGCCACCGAAGCCCTCGCTGGGGCCATCCGCTCGGGAAATCGGGTGGCCATGGCCGCGTCGGCGTTCGCCGAGTGCCTCGTGGGCCCTTCGCGTCGTGGCCGAGGCGCCGTCGAAACCGTGAACGAGCTCTTTGCCCGCCTTCCGATCGAGGTCGTGGACCTCGACGCGGACATCGCCCGAGTCGCTGCGAGCATCCGCGCCAAGCACACCTCAGTTCGGCTCCCCGACGCGCTCGTCATCGCGACCGCCGCTCATGCCGAGGCCGATCAACTCCTCACCACCGACCGTCGATGGCCGACCGCTCGAAAGCTCGGCCTTGTCATCACCATCACGACCCTGTGACTCCGGCACCATCACGCGCTCGTCACGGTGACGGCGGCCTGTTGCAGCAGGCCTCGGATATCCCGCGGGAAACGGTCGTGCGACCCTCCCGGCGATATGTGGCGCTACCGACGCGTCGTCGTCCGGACCGTTGGATCGCCGAGGGCATGCATGTAAAGTGCATGCATGCCGAACGTTCAGATTCGCGAGGTTCCTGAAGATGTGCACGAGGCGTTGGTTCGGAAGGCACAGTTGGCGGGCCAGTCGCTTCAGCAGTACCTGTCGGCACAGCTCGTCGTCATCGCGTCGACTCCGACCGTCGACGAGGTGATCGATCTGATCGAGCGGCGCGAGAAGGGCAGCGTCTCTCGATCCAGCACCATCGCAGCGCTTCGGGACGAGCGTGCTCGTCGTTGATGCGTCGGTGGTCGCCCCGTTGATCGCCGATGGCGGCCCTGACGGTGAGCTGTTCCGGGCGGCAGCGAGAGGGCAGACGTTGGCGGCGCCGGAGCTGCTCCGCGTCGAGGTGCTGTCCGTCATCCGCCGCCACGTCGCTTCCGGCGCTCTGAACGCCCGACAGGCGAACGACGCCGTGGACGACCTGCTCGCTCTGCCGATCAGGCTGTATCCGACGACGCCTCTGCTGCGCCGGTGCTGGGAGCTCCGATCGAACGTGACTGCCTACGACGCGTGCTACGTCGCGCTGGCAGAGACGCTCGACGTCGCGCTGCTCACCGCGGATGCGAAGTTGGCCAACGCGCCCGGAGCCCGCTGCACATTCCTGCTCGTCTGACTTCTCGTCGAGCAGAGCTCAGCTCATGCTCCGGCGACGAAGGTGACGACGATCTCACCGGCGGCGGCGGCGTCGATACGCTCTA
>CALMIW010000711.1 GCA_937864275.1 uncultured Dehalococcoidia bacterium | reverse complement strand
GGTCTTCAGGAGGGCGTGGCCGAGCTGAGGTCGGCTTCAAGGAGGTGGAGGTTTCGGCAGACCGACTCACCCTGACGGTTACCTCGACGTACTCGACACGAGTGTTTTGCGCGAAAGAGCCCGACGGTCTCAAGGTGGAGGTGGCTGATGGTGTCGCGTTGATCACCTCCTATCTGCGCCAGGCCGACGTCGACGGGACTTGTTCGATGGAATGTGGCTTCGTCACGCAAACCATCACGTTGTCGGCGGCGCTTCCGGAGGGCACATCGCTGGCATCACCAGTCGGGATCGATCCTGGTTGCGGGTAGCGCGGAACTGCCGATCGGCACGGGGTGATGGCTTGCAGTCGGCTTCCTGCCCGGGCAGTCTGCCTGGGTGGGAGACGGGCCGAATGGGTGGGCAGCGAGGGCCAACCTCGGATGTCGACTGTTGGCGATTGCTCTCCTGAGCGGAACCGCGATCGCTTGCGCTCACAGGCTGGCGTCGGCGTATGACCGTCTAGGTATCAGTGCCGACGGAGCCGAGGTCAAAGTGAGTTTCGTGTCGTGCCCCGGGGAGTTGGTCAACTACGTGCGTCTCTACGTTCTCGATGGCGACAACGTCGCCCCCGACGATGGGGACACCCTGATCTGGGAAGTCAACGACCCGTCCGCATCTGACCTGCAGACGGGGATCGTGCCGACAGACCAGACGGGCGACCGGCTGCCGTTAAGTGCTAGCGAGGAGTACTACGTCGAGATCTCAACGTCTCGCAACGTGGCGGACAGTGACAGTTTCGAGCTGACTGATCTGTCGCCATCGACGATTCGTGTGAACCGGAAGCAGGTTGACTCCGCCCAATTCGAAGAACGGGCGACCAGGTCTTGCGGTTGAGGAGCACACCGAACTGCCGTGATGCTCGGGCAGGTGCTCTGATTCGCCGGCGTTGCGTGGAGCACCTGTGACCGACAGGCTGGGTGTGTGCTTCCGCCCGAGTCGTACGACGAGGAGTTCATCGACGAGTGGGCGGCGTGGGTGCTGGATCATGGCCTCCCTGCAAGTCGGCACGTGCCAGCGGTCGGTGAGGCGTGCCCGATCGCGCGTTGGCGAGGGCCCGAACTCGGCGCCGTGCTGTTCGTCGCCTGGGATGGGGAC
>CALMIW010000710.1 GCA_937864275.1 uncultured Dehalococcoidia bacterium | reverse complement strand
TGCGTTCCGGTACGTAGTAACTATCGACGGCGGATCGGTTACGGCGCATGAGACGCTTCACAAAGCGGGCGCGGCGAGTCCGAAGCCGGAGGCGGGAGTAGGATTGGCCTCGTGCATGACCCTGGTTCGCATGGAGTGTTCAAGCGCGTCGGCGCGGCGCTGGCCCTTCGCTGCCCCCGCTGCTGCAAGGGGGCGGTCTGGCGCGCCCCGTTCCGGATGCACCGTGCCTGCCCGGTCTGCGAGCTGGTGTACGAGCGCGAACCGGGGTACTTCACCGGCGCGATGTATGCGAGCTACTTCATCGGCATCTTCGTCACCATCCCCGTGTGGTTCACGATGCTCTTTTCCGGCGCGGCCCTTGCCCCGATCCTGATCGTCGCCATCGGGATGGTCGTCGCGCTGACGCCGGTTTCGTTCCACTACTCGCGCGTCTTCTGGATGCACATCGACTGCTATTTCAACCCCAAGACGTTCGAAGCGACCGAGCCGTCCTCCGTCTGAGGCCGTGGACGCGCGCTGCCGTAGCCTGCTTTTTCTATGGAGTTCATCTTCCGGCTCGCCGGCAGCGACGATGCCGCGGCTTTTGCCCGCCTCTACTCGCCCTCGCGGCTCCCCGGCTCGCCGGAGAGCGCGGGAGAATTCGAGCGGATGGCGCAGACGGGCCACGCGTTCCTGGTGGCCGAATCCGGCGGGCACCTGTACGGCGCGGTCCGCTTTCGCGACGACGAGGGCATCGGCTGGTTCGACCTGCTCGTTTCCGCGCGTCCGTGGGCCGGCGCCCAGCTGGTGCGGGCAGTCGAGCGCGGTTGCCAGGACCGCGGACTCCGCCTCGTCCGTACCCGTTGCGAGGACTGGGCCTTGCTCGAGGACTACTTCGCCCGCCTCGGCTATCTGCCGATCGGCCGGGGAACATCGGAGAGTGGCGAGCCTGAGCTCTTGCTCGAACGGCGCCTGCCGCTGCTCAGTCCGCGAACAGCGCCGGACGGACGCCGAGGCCATCGGCGGACTGCTGGACGAGGACCCCTGGGTGTTCGAGCAGGGTGCGCGCCCCGGCTGGTTCGTCGCCTCCGACGGCGATCGGGTGATCGGCGTCATCCAGTGCGCGGACGTTGGGCGCGGGCTCGCGCGGATCAGCGTCCCCGTGTTGCTCGCGGCCTATCGGGGGAGGGGTCTCGAAGCGTGGATGGTCCAGCGCGCCGCCGAATACGCGGAAACCAACGGCTTCCACTCTGCCGAGATGGACGCAGATCGGTCACTCGCCGAATCGCGCAAGGCCCTGGAGGATCGCTACTGGGTGTTGGATGGGCAGGTCTGGAAGCGCGTGTTCTTCACGCCGAAGTCCGATGAGTACGACGAGCAGTGGGATTGACGCCGCCTTGGACGGGCCTCTGACTCATGCCCAAGATTGCCGGCAATGACTGAGGAATACGACGCGATCGTCATTGGCGCAGGCGTCTCGGGGCTGTTCCAGCTCTACCGGCTACGGCAGCTCGGGATGTCGGTGCGGGTGTACGAAGCCGGCGACAACGTTGGCGGGACCTGGTACTGGAACCGCTATCCCGGCGCCCGATTCGATTCGGAGAGCTATAGCTACGGCTACTCCTTCTCCCAGGAGCTCCTCGACGAGTGGGAGTGGACCGAGCACTTCGCCGCGCAACCAGAGACGCTGCGCTATCTCAACTTCGTGGCCGACAAGTTCGACCTCCGGAAGGACATCGCTTGCAACACCCGGGTGCGCGCGGCCAGGTTCGATAGCGCCGCGTCGCAGTGGGAGGTCGAGCTCGAAGACGGCGCCCGGGCGCGCGCTCGCTTCCTGGTCGCGGCTGTCGGCGCGCTCTCGGCCCCGACGATGCCGGACATCCCCGGTATCGATGACTTCCGTGGAGCATCGTTCCATACCGCGCGCTGGCCGCATGAGCCCGTGGACCTCGCGGGGAAGCGGGTGGCCGTCATCGGTACGGGCGCGACCGGTGTCCAGGTGATCCAGGAGGTCGCGAAGACGGCGGCCCAGTTGGTTGTCTTCCAGCGCACGCCGAACTGGTGCGCGCCCCTCCACAACCGCCCGATTACGCCGGAGGAACAGCGCGCCATCCACGAGGGCTACGCGGCGATGTTCGCCCGCTGCGACGAGACGTTCGGATCGTTCATCCACGGCGCCGCCGACAAGAAGGCGATGGAGGTCCCGGAGGAAGAGCGGGAGGCGTTCTACGAGAGGCTGTACGCCGAGCCGGGCTTCGGCATCTGGATGGCGAACTACCGCGATGTCCTCGTCGACGAGGCAGCCAACGCGACGCTCAGCAACTTCATCGCGAAGAAGATCCGCGAGCGCGTGAAGGACCCGGCCGTGGCCGAAACGCTGATCCCGAAGGACCACGGCTTCGGCACCCGCCGCGTCCCGTTGGAGACCAACTACTACGAGGTCTACAACCAGCCCAACGTCCAGCTCATCGACGTCCGGGAGACGCCGATCGAGCGCATCACGCCGACGGGGATCCAGACGAGTGCCGGCAGTTTCGACGTGGACTTCATCATCTATGCGACCGGGTTCGCCGCGGTCACTGGAGCGTTCGAGCGGATCGCGTTCGTCGGCGAAGGCGGCCTGACACTGCGAGAGAAGTGGGCCGACGGCCCGAAGACCTACCTGGGCATGCAGTTCGCGGGCTTCCCGAACCTCTTCGCGGTCGTCGGGCCGCACAACGCCGCCGCCTTCTGCAACATGCCACGCTGCATCGAACATAACGTCGAGTGGATCGCCAACCTGCTGCGCTTCATGCGGGATCACGGGTACACACGGGTCGTGCCCGCGCCGGAGGCCGAGCATGC
>CALMIW010000709.1 GCA_937864275.1 uncultured Dehalococcoidia bacterium | reverse complement strand
GCAGCGATCGCCTGGCCGAGGCCGTCACCCATCGTGCCGAACGAGCCGGCATCGAGGCGGTGGCGAGGGAGGAAGTTCGGCATGAGCGTGCGGCCGATGTCCATCGTGCTCGCGCCTTCGTTCTGGATGATGGCGTCGCGCGGGATGAAGTCCCGGATGTCCTTGTAGACGCGGTAGTAGTTCATGGGCGTCGAGTCGTCGGCCATGTACTCGTCCACGGTCGCGCCGTTCTCTTCGATCTTCTTCTTGAGCCCGGTCCACCAGGTGGTTTCCGACGGGTATTGCCACGGCTGGGACTTCAGGTGGGCGTTGAGCTGCGCGGTGATCGCCTTCGCATCGCCGACGAGGGCGACTTCGGTTGGGACGTTCGTGCCGATTTCCTCGGCGGAGATGTCCATCTGGATGACGCGGACGTTCTTATCGAAGCGCGGCGGTTGCCCGAAGTGCATCATCCAGTTGAGGCGGGCGCCCATCAGGAGGATGAGGTCGGCCCCCGCGAGGGCGGCCGAGCGGGCCGGTGCGATGGAGAGCGGGTGGTCGTCCGGCATGACGCCTTTGCCCATCGGCGAGGCGAGGTAGGGAAGCTGGGTGGACTCGAGGAACTGGCGGACTTCGTCTTCGGCGCGGGAGTAGGCGGCGCCTTTGCCGACGATGACGAGCGGCCGCTCGGCGCTCTTGAGGGCCTCCATCGCCTGGTCGATGCTGTCCTGCGGGGCCATCATGCGCGGCGCGTCGGGGCACTTCGGCGGGAACTCGAGTTCTTCCTCCTCGACGGTGCCGGTGATGATGTCGCCGGAGAGGTCGAGGTAGCAGGCGCCGGGGCGGCCGTAGATGGAGGTGCGGACGGCCTGCTCCACGTAGAAGGGCAGGCGCTTCACGCTGTCGGGCCGGGCGGCGTACTTGGCATAGGGGCGGGCGGTCTCGATCTGGGGAGCTTCCTGGAAAGCGCCCTGGCCGTTCTGGTAGCTGTCGTTTGCGCCACCGATGAGGATCATCGGCCAGCAGTTGGACCAGGCGTTGGCCATGCCGGCGATGCCGTGGATCATGCCCGGGCCGGAGACCGCCAGGCAGACGCCCGGGCGCCCGGTGAGGTAGCCGACGGCGGCGGCGGCGTAGCTGGCGGATTGCTCGTTGCGGAAGCCGAGGAACTTGATGCCCTCGCGCTGGGCGTGGACGGCGATGGGGATAACCGGGATGCCGACGATCCCGAACATGTACTCGACGCCCTGCTGCTTCAGGGACCTGGCGACGATTTGCGCGCCGGTAAGTGTTGCCATGGGAAGGCTCCTCGAATCGCTTTGAGTGATGGGCCGGAATCATACGCGAACGGGCTGAAGGAGACACGGCGGAGCGCCGCCTTATGGGTTACGGCGTCCAACGGGCTCCGCGCTACTCCACGATCGCCGAGTAGATGATGTTCTTCAGCTGGCCGCGGAAGTTGAACGTCGCCGACGGCATGAGCTGGGTCATGAAGATCGCGACGAGGTCCTCCTTCGGGTCCACCCAGAAGATCGTGCTGGCGGCGCCGCCCCAGTAGTAGTCGCCTTCGCCGAGCGTCCCGGCTTCGACTTCTCCCAGGGTCATCGCGAAGCCGAGCCCGAAGCCCACGCCTTCGTAGGCGGTCTCGCTGAACGCCCCGATGGCCATTCCGGCGAGGTCGCGGCCCGCGGCAAGGTGATTCTTGTGCATCAGGTCGATCGTCCGCGGCCCGAGGATCCGCGCGCCATCGAGTTCGCCCCCGCGCCGGAGCATCTCGCAGAAGCGCAGGTAGTCGGCCGTCGTGCTCGTCAAACCGCCGCCTCCGGAGAAGAAGCCGGGCTTGGTGAGGTAGGCGCTGCGCTCCGGGTCGTCGATGAGCTTCAGCGTCTTGTCGGGGTTGCGCTGGTAGTTGGCGGCGAGGCGCTTCTGCTTCTCCGGGGTCACCCAGAACGAGGTGTCCGCCATCTCCAGCGGGTCGAAGATGTTCTTCTGGAGGTACTCGTCGAACGGCATCCCCGAGATCGCCTCGACCAATCCGCCGCAGACGTCGGTGGAGAGCGAGTACATCCAGGCCGTCCCGGGCTCGTAGCGGAGCGGAGCCTGGCCGATGCGCTCCATGAAGGTGCCGAGGGTCTCGCTGCGGTCGCGGTTCACGCCCAGGCGCCGGTAGATCTTGTCGACGGGGTGGTTGGTGGCTCCGTAGGTGAGGCCGCCGCTGTGGCTGAGGACGTGGCGGAAGGTGATGGGGGTGTCCGGGGACTTCAGTTCCATGTTGTCGGCGTCGCCGGAGACCCACCCCTTCTGGTCGCGCCAGCCCGGGAGGACGCGCGAGCTCGGGCCGTTCAACTGGAAGTGGCCCTGCTCGCAGAGCTGCATGAGCGCCACCGACGTGATCGGCTTGGTCATGGAGTAGATGCGGAAAATGGTGTCTTCGCGCATCGGCGCCTGGCGTTCGAGGTCGGCGCAGCCGAGGGATTCGAAGTAGGCGTGTTGGCCGTGGCGGGCGACGAGCACCTGGCAGCCGGCGATCTTGCCGGGCTGGATGTAGTTCCGATCGAGGAATTCGGTGATGCGGTTGAGGCGGGCGGGATCGAAGCCGGCCTCTTCGGGGTTGAGTTCCATCGTGGTCTCGATTCGAGGTGGATTGGGCGTGGCGATCCTACACGCCCCGGGCAG
>CALMIW010000708.1 GCA_937864275.1 uncultured Dehalococcoidia bacterium | reverse complement strand
GGCGAGGCGGAAAACTTTGCGAAGGGACCCGGGAACGCCGCCAGTTCGTTGGCGACCGGATGGGCCAGCCGCTGCCAGTAGCCGCGCGACTCCAGTTGCGGCGAATTCGCAACATCGGCGATCGTGCTCACGGGGACGACGAGCACGTGCCGGTCGAAGGTCCCCTGTAGCAATTCGGCCTTCGTGTGGGAGAGGGTGAACTGCTCGATCGCCCGCATCGCTCGCAGGAACTCCGGCACGGGCTCCGCGCCGGTGAGCAGGAGTTGGACGTAGGCGACCCAGTCCTTGTCGCGCGTCGCTTCATCGACGAAGCCTTCTTCGCACATCCAGGCGAACAGCCTCCTGGTGAACTGCCCGAGGACGTTGCCGAAGAGGAGGGTGATGTTGACGAATCCGTCCTTGCAGGGATAAACGAAGCGGACGAAGAGCGGGCCGAACTTCAGCCCGCCGCCGACCCGGCCGATCGGCAGGTCGTTCCACGCGGGCGCCAGGATCACCGATTGGGTCGCCATCATGCTGGCGGTTTGCGCCGAGACGTCGACGTGCTGCCCCCGGCCGTCGCGGTCGCGGGCTGCGAGCGCCACCAGCCCGGCAACAGCCGCTTCGGCGCCCGCATGCAGGAATGCCTGCGGCACGGTCACCCGCACCGGCGGGCGGTCGTCGTCGCCGGTAATGTTCAGCGCGCCCGAAGCTGCCCAGACCGTCAGGTCCGAAGCAGGCCACGAGGCCTTCGGCCCTTGCTGCCCGAACGGAGTGACGGAGATCACGATGAGACGCGGGTTCCTGGCCGAGAGATCCTTGTAGCCCAGGCCCAGGGCATCGAGGGAGCCGGGTGCGAACGACTCGATGACGAAGTCCGCGCTATCCACGAGGTCCAACAACGCGGCGCGCCCCGCCTCCGATTCCAGGTCGAGTGACACGCCGCGCTTGTTGCGGGAGTAGGCCCACCAGGTCAGCGAATGCTCGACGTCGGCCTCGTCGTGCCGGAAGGGCCCCTCCTGCCGCAGCGGAGACCCTGCCGGCGGTTCGACCGCGATGACGTCCGCGCCGAGGTCGGCCAGCATGGCGCCGCAGATGGCGGAGGCGTTGGTCGTGAGATCGAGGACTCGATAGGGCGACAGCATCCGAACGGGCCTCGGTTTTCCGCGGTTGGCGGCAGTTTACCAATGGTGCGGCGGGTGTCGAACGACGGTTTCATGTCGCGAACAGACGAGGCGCGGGGTGACAGCGGACGCTGAGAGGGGGCAGTCCGGTCAGACTGCCCCCCTCGGTGGTTGTGCATCCTGGACGAACTACTTGAGCAGCCCGCGCTCCTGCAGTGCCTTCTTCATCGTGACGCCGATGTCGGCGGGCGAATCGGAGACCCAGGCGCCGGCAGCGGCGAGGGCCGCCTTCTTGTTCTCGGCCTTGCCGTCTTCGCCGGAGATGATGGCGCCGGCATGGCCCATCCGGCGGCCGGGAGGCGCTGTCGCCCCGGCGATGAAGGCCACCACGGGCTTCTTCACGTTCGCCTTGATGTAGGCGGCTGCTTCCTGCTCCGCGGAGCCGCCGATTTCGCCGACCATGACGATCGCGTCGGTGTCCGGGTCTTCGTTCAACATGCGGATAGCTTCGACCTGGCGCGTGCCGATGATCGGGTCGCCGCCGACGCCGATGCAGGTGCTCTGGCCGATGCCTTCGTTGGTCAGCTGGGCGACCACTTCGTAGACGAGCGTGCCCGAGCGGCTGACGACGCCGACCCGCCCGGGGAGGAACACGTCGCCCGGCATGATGCCGACGCGGGTCTTCGTGCCCGGGGTGATGACGCCGGGGCAGTTCGGCCCGATCAGGACGCTGGACGAACCCTGGAGCGCGGCCTTCACGCGGACCATATCCATCACCGGGATGCCTTCGGTGATGCAGACGATGAGCGGTACGTTCGCGGCTGCGGCTTCGAGAATGGCGTCGGCGGCGAAGGGCGCGGGCACGAAGATGATCGTGACGTTCGCACCGGTCTCGCGGACCGCCTGGTCCACCGTCGTGAAGATCGGCACGCCGTCCTGCTGTTCGCCCCCGCGCTTGGGATGGATGGCGGCGACGACGTTCGTCCCGTAGGCGATAGAACGGCGCATGTGGTTCGCGCCTTCGGTCCCGATGCCCTGGACCATCAGGCGGGTATTCGCATCGACAAGCACGGCCATGTGGCGAAATCCGAGTGTAGCGATTTCCGGTTTCCGGTTCGGCGAGCGGCCGCGCGGGAGGGTTCGGATGCCCGAACGGAGAGGATACAGGGACGCCGGGTTAGTGTCTGGCGGGCCCGGGTATACTGGTGCGCATGGAACCCGCACCGCTGATCAACGTCGACCCCGAGATCCTGGGCGGGGAGCCGGTGTTCATGGGTACGCGCGTGCCGGTGAAAACCCTGGTGGACTGGCTTGTCGGCGGATACTCGCTCGAGGAGTTCCTGGACAACTTCCCTTCGGTTTCTCGTGAACAGGCTGTGCAGTTCCTCACCGAGTCGGGAATGCTGATGTTGGAGCGGCATGGCACGCCTGCTGCTTGATGAGAACATGCCGCGCTTGTTCTCCCGCTGGCTGACGGGCCATGACGTTCGGACCGTTCAGCAGATGGGCTGGGCAGGTCTCAGGAATGGCACGTTGCTTCGGCGCGCGGCTGGCGAGTTTGACGTGCTTATCACCCTCGACCGCGGTATCCCGTTCCAGCAGTCGATCGCGAACCTGCGGATCGCCGTCCTGCTGATCCATGCGCCGTCGAACAAGCTCGACGACCTTGAACCCATCGTCGAAGCAGCGATGGCCGCGATCCCCCAGTGCCGCCCCGGGACCGTCTCCTCCGTCGGCGACGCCCGCCCGCGTTAGCGAGCGGCAGCAGGCGCTCCGGGGCCAGCAATTGGCGCCGGGCGTTCTCGCTCCATCAGTTTCAGCAGGCGCTTCCACTCTTCTCCGGCGATGGGACGGTAGACGGCTGGGAACTTCGCGCGCAGGTCGATCGCATCGAGCCGGTAGCGTTCCGTTATCGAGCCCATCGCCATCAGCGTGGCGGGGCCGAGCCGGCGCCCGGAAGAATCGGCGATCTCCTGGAGCAGGTCCATCGCCACGTAGGCGTCCTGGTGCAGTCCCAGTACGTCCTGCATCGCTGTAAC
>CALMIW010000707.1 GCA_937864275.1 uncultured Dehalococcoidia bacterium | reverse complement strand
TCCGCTCAGGACGACGCTCCATCGCCCGTCGGCCAGCACACCTTTCGCTCCCAGGCTGTCGGCCGCGTCCTTCTGGACGACGCCGGGGCCGGAAGAGATCAAACGAAGCGGGCCAGGGCGGCCGTCTTCCCAGAACCAGAGGGCGAGCGGCTTTTCGGCGTTCCCGAGGGTCGCCAGCACGCCACTCCCGTTTGTGGGGAAGATCGCGCTGCAGGCGTCCTGGAACTCGCGGTTCGGGACGGGGTCGTCGGCCCACTCCACGCGGAGGTAGAGGCGTTCGCCGTCGCTGGCCGCCTTCACCTGCGCCTCGGCGGTCTGGCCGTAGTCACGGTCTTTCCACGTTTCGCGGATGTACTCCGTTGGCTGGGCTTCGAGCGCGACCGGGGCGAGCGGCACGCGGACGTCCTCTAGTGATTGCCAGGCAACCGACGACGGATCCGCCAGCGTTCCGGCAAGTTTCGCGCCCTTCATGATTCGACCTCCGCTTTTTCGAAGTCGCACCGGGTCCAGCGTTCGGCTGGCACCGGCTGCCATTCGGCACCGAGATGGCTGAGGTGGCCGTAGCCGCCCGCGAAGCCGATCCACTTCACCATCCCTGGTTCGATCTCGTTGGCGCCGCTCCATTCGGGGTACTGGAAGCCAGCCCAGCCGTTGTAGGAGATCAGCTGGCCGCGTTTCACGTTCGGGGCGACGCGGGCGCGGCTCTTGAAGTGGCTAACGTCGTTCCAGATGCGGATGAGGTCCCCGTCCTTGACGCCGCGTTCGGCGGCGTCGTCGGGGTTCACGACGACATCGGGCTCGCCCCGGTGTGTGCCGAGGATCACCCAGTTGGCCTGGTTCATGGTGTGGATGCTCCAGCGGTTGTGGCCGGAGGTCATGCCGATTGGGTAATCGCCGCCCATTTTGGGGTTGGGCTTGTAGGTCGGCAGTTCCTCGTGGGCTTCGAGGAACCACTCGTGGTCGATGTAGAACTGGGCGCGGCGGGCATACGTCGGGAAGGGCGTGCCGCGCTCGGTGTTGTCGCGGAACGGGACGTGGGTCTCGTTCGGCTTAATCGGCGATGCCTGGGCGAGCGCCATCGGGGAGAGGCCCCAATCGATGAAGCGGACGTGGCCCTTCTCGCGCAGGGTGCGAAGGCTGGTACCCATGGGAAGGGTGCCGGCGAGGGCGGAATCGCGGATCTGCTCGTCCGCGAGGCGCTCCTCATCGAGGAGGAAGCCCTTCATGGAGTAGGCGCCGGGGAGCGCCGCGTAACGGCGCGTCTGGCCCTTCGAGTCCTTGTAGGCGGTGAGGCCGCGGTCCGCGGCGCGTTCGGCGATCTTCTCGAAGATCGCGTGGTAGATCTGCCACTCGTTGCGGGCTTCGCCAGCCGGTTCGGCCGCCTTGTCGCTGAAGGTCAGGTTCATCAGGTGCGGCGTGGGGATGTGGAAGCCGATCTTCTCGTAGTGCTGCGCCGCGGGGAGCACGTAGTCGCTGTAGAGGCCCGTCTGGCTGATGCGGAAGTCGATCGAGACGATGAGATCCAGTTTCGGCCAGAGCGTGGGGAGAAGCGCCTTCTTGCCGCCGCGGGTGCGCCGGAGCATGTTGCCGCCGCACTCGATGAGGACGCGGGGCGGGTCTTCGGGGCGGGGATGGTCCATGCCATCCCACCAACCCTTGCTGATGGCTTCGTTGAAGTATTCGTCGAACGAGCGCGGGAGCGACTCATCGCCCCAGCCGGGCTGGTTCCAGCGTTCCTGGTAGTTCGCCTGCCAGTACCACCAGAAGGCGGGCGGGCTCGAGGTTGAATCGTTGGGGTGCTCTTTCGATTCCCCATCGCTTCCGCCGAAGGCGCCCGCGAGGCCGCCCGGGGTGCGCTGGAGCTTCGAGGACATTTGGCCCATCCGCTTCACGGCGATTTCGGTCGTCGCGGTGGGGTCCATCTGCTTGAAGGCGGCGATGGCTGCATCGCGCCCGGAGAGGACGATCTCGGTATTCGCGGCGCCGGGGCCGGGCTTGTTGACGGCGATGAAGGCGCCATCGTGCATGCCCGAGGCCCAGCAGCGGATGCCGGTGCCTTTCTTGCCCCAGTTGCCGGTGACGGCGAGGAGGAGGGCCTGGGCCCGCTCCATCAGGTCGCCGTGGTAGAACTTGCAGGCGTTGTAACCAAGCATGATGTTCGTGCGCTTCGTTGCGCACTTGCGGGCGATGGTACGGATGACGTCGGGGTGGACACCGGTGATCGCCTGCTGCTTCTCGGGCGTGTAGTTCTTATCCAGGTGTTCGCGCAGGAAGTCGTAGGCCGGGCGCACCTGGACGGTCGTGCCGTCTTTGAGCTGGACATCGAAGGTGCCAGTGAGCGCGACATCGACGCCCTTCAGGAAGAGGTTGGCCCGGTCGGCCTTGCGCAGGCCCGTATCGACGGCCCACTGGTACATCTGGTCTTCGAGGCCGCTGCCTTCAACATCCGTCTGGCGCAGGTAACGGCGCGTGTCCGTCCGCACGAGGAAGCTGAGGTCGGTCTGCTCTTTGATGAACTTCCAGTTCGCCAGGCCCTCTTCGAGGATGACCTGGCCGAGCGCCAGCCCGAACGCGGGGGCGGTCCCGCCGTTGATCGGCACCTGGATATCAGCGTGGAGGTGGGACGGGTTCACATCCGGGGAGATGTTGATGACTTCGGCGCCGTTGTACCGTGCTTCCGCGATGAAGTGGTAGAACGGGATGCGGGTGTAGATGGGGTTCATGTGCCAGATCAGCACGACTTCGGAGTGGAACCAGTCATCCGCGGAGGAGACCTGGCTGAACCGCCCGAAGGTTTCGTAGAGGCCGATAGAGAAGTCGTTGATCGAGCCGTTCAGGTCCAGTCCATGGCCGCCGAGCGTGCTGAAGAACTTGTTGGTCGGGATGACCGTGGCCATCTCGGGCGTGCCTTCGTGCGCGATGGTGGAGGGCCCGCCAGCCTCGATGGCGTCGATCATGCGATCGGCGATGTCGGTGAGCGCTTCGTCCCAGGTCACCCGGTTCCAGCGGCCCTCGCCGCGTTCGCCAACGCGCTTCAGCGGATAGAGGAGCCGGTCAGGCCCGTAGAGGGATTGGCTCCACGAGGCGCCTTTCTGGCATCCCATTGGATTGAAGTCGGGCACCCCGGGCTCGATGGTTTGAA
>CALMIW010000706.1 GCA_937864275.1 uncultured Dehalococcoidia bacterium | reverse complement strand
CGCTGGACCCGCTCGTTGTTCGGCGAGAGCGGGTGGCGGCGGACGCGGTCGTGGCCGGCAGGTTCCTCGGGCTGCGCTGCCGGCCGGGCCAGCGACGGCTTCGAGCGCGTGACCAGCCAGCGGCCGTCGCGGGTGCGGCGGGCGTGCCAGTCGTAGTCGCGCGAGAGGACGTCGAGGTTGCAGGGCCCGGCTTCAAGGGCTTCTTCGAGGCGGGCCGGCCACTGTTCGAGCGTGAGTGTCGAGGTCGACTCGCGGTTGCCCTGGCGGGTGACGAGCTTGACCGCTGGCCCGCGGGAGAGTCTCACGGGCTGGGCGACGAACTTGTCCCAGGGCACGTATTTGGCGGCCTGGCGCGATGGTGTGACGATGCACCGGCGCCAGCTTCCATCGGCGGCCCCTTCGAAGAGGAGCTGGAGCACCGGCTGGAGCTGGGCGCGAAGGTTCGAGGAAGATGCCACCGATCCATTGTTGGCGAGGGCGATGCCGGGGTCTACGGGCCGGGAGGCATCACTGTCCGGCCGCACCTGCGGTGGCCGGGACGGGGGCGGTGACGGCGGCGGGCTTGCGGTAGCGGATGGCGGTGCCTGCGCCGGCCGCGAGGATGCAGATACCGAGGCCGACGACCGAGACGGCGAGGAAGCCATCGACGACGGCGCCGCGCGTGACTTCGCGGATTTCGCCTTCACCAGCGGGGACGAAGTGGCGCGCGGCGGCTTCGTAGGCGGCCGCCTCTTCGGGCGCGACCCCGGCGGCTTCGAGCTGGCCGGGAAGGTTGGCATCGACCGATTGGAGGAAAACCGCGCCGAAGACGGCGACGCCGACCGAGGTGCCTATGTTCCTGGCCATGGTGAGCGTGCCCGAAGCGAGGCCGGACTTCTGCACAGGCATCGCGCTGACCACGGCGAAAGACGTGGCCGACATGAAGAGCCCGATGCCGAGGCCGCGCAGGATGAACGCCGGGAGCAGCCCGTCGACGTAGCCGCTGGAGGTATCCAGCCGGAGCAGGTAGACGAACGAGATGGCAACCGAGACCGAGCCGGCGATGATGATCAGGCGGATCTGGCGGCCGAGGCGCTGCCCGAGGATCCCGGAGACGGGCATAAGCAGCGCGACAAGCGCCGTTGCCGGGATGAACGCGAGGCCGCCTTTGAGCGGGCTGAAGCCCAGGTAGTTCTGCATGAAGAGGCTGGTGAACGGCTGCGAGCCGAAGACGGCCGCGGAGAACAGCCCGGCGCTGAGGCAGGCCATGACGAACGGCCAACTGCGGAAGAGCGTGAGATCGACGAGGGGGAAGCGCATCCGGCGCTCGATGACGACGAAGACGGGAAGCAGCGCCGCGCCGGCGGCGAAGCTCGCGACGATGACGGGCGAGGTCCATCCTTCCTCGTTGCCGCGCGTGAGGCCGAAGAGGAGGAGAAAGAGCGCACCGGAGAGGGCGACGAGGCCGCGCCAGTCCAGGTAACGGGGGGCGTTGGTGTCGCGCGATTCGGGCACCCATGCCATCGCGAGGGAGAGGGCGGCGATACCGACCGGGATGTTCACGAGGAACACCCAGCGCCATTCGTCGCCATTGACGAGGAGGCCACCGATGACGGGCCCGGCGATGAGTCCGAGGCCGGAAACGCCGCCCCAGATACCGATGGCGAGACCTCGTTGCTCCGCGGGGAAGGCGTTGGTGATGATGCTGAGGGTGAGGGGCATCATCGTCGCTGCGCCGAGGCCCTGGAGGACGCGATAGACCACCAGTTGTTCGATGTTCTGGGCGAGCCCGCAGAGCGCGGACGAAGCCACGAAGACGAGCAGGCCGAGGAGGTAGACCCTGCGCCTGCCGAAGATGTCGCCCAGGCGCCCCGCAGCGATAGGGAAGACTCCCGTCATGAGGACGTAGCCGGTGACGGTCCACTCGGCGGTGCTGAGGCTGGCATCGAGGTCGCGGCCGATTGCCGGGAAGGCCACGTTCACGATGAACGTGTCGATCATCAGCATGCCCAGGCCAAGGCAGGTGGCGATGAGCGTGTACCACTTTCCGGGGGCGACGGGGGCGCGAAGCATGGCATTACACCGGGGGACGGCCCTGTTGGGATGTCGGTCCTTTCGTGCAACTAACTATAAATCCTCGCGACGAGAATGCAAGAGAAAAGCCCGGCCAGGATTGGCCGGGCTTTGCGAAAGGTGATGCGGCAGGGGTGTTTGAGTTACCAGCCGCGGGTGGCGAGCAGTTCCTTCTCATGGAGTGAGGAGACGCTGATGCCGGGCATCGCCTTGCCGAGGCCGCGGCTGACGCGGGCGATGACCTCCGGATCGTTGAAGTGCGTGGTCGCTTCGACGATGGCCTTCGCGACAAGCGGCGGGTTTTCGGACTTGAAGATGCCGGAACCGACGAACACGCCGTCGGCGCCGAGGCGCATCATGAGCGCGGCGTCGGCCGGGGTGGCGACGCCACCGGCCGCGAAGTTCACGACGGGAAGACGGCCCTCGCGCTTTACCTGGAGGACGAGTTCCAGCGGGGCGCCGAGTTCCTTCGCCGTGGTGTAGATCTCCTCATCGGCCATGGTGCGGATGCGGCGGATTTCGTCCTGGACGGTGCGCATGTGGCGGACGGCTTCGACGATGTCGCCGGTGCCGGCTTCGCCCTTGGGGCGGATCATCGCGGCGCCTTCGCCGATGCGGCGGAGGGCTTCGCCGGGGGTCCGGCAGCCGCAGACGAAGGGGACCTTGTACTGGTGCTTGTCGATGTGGTGCGTCTCGTCGGCGGGGGTGAGGACTTCGGACTCGTCGATGTAGTCGATGCCGAGGGCCTGGAGGACGTCGGCTTCGACGAAGTGGCCGATGCGGGCCTTGGCCATCACGGGGATGGTCACGGCATCGATGATGCCGGCGATCATCTCCGGGTCGCTCATGCGGGCGACGCCGCCGTCCTTACGGATATCGGAAGGGACGCGCTCGAGGGCCATGACGGCGCAGGCGCCGGCCTCCTCGGCGATGCGGGCGTGTTCGGGGGTGACAACGTCCATGATGACGCCGCCCTTGAGCATTTGGGCCAGGCCGACTTTTACCGCCCAGGTACCTGTCTGAGACATCGCAGCAACTCCTCGCCGCGCGTTCGCGCGGGCTGTTTCACGGTGAGTGGTATGCAGTTTATGTCTGAATTGAGACCCAGAGTAGGGCCACTTTGGGCAGTCGCGAGTGTGGGGACGGGGTGCCAGCCAGGGGGCGGGGGCTCAGACCGGGTGTTTACCTGCCGGCGGAGATTCACCTGGCGTTCATCCGTTGGCCATATGCCGTTTACATCGAAGGGCGAACCTCGGAAGCAGCCCCTGAAGGAGGAGCAACGAATGTTGATGGAATACATCGCAAAAGCCATGCTCGCCGAAAGGCAAGCCGAGCTGCAGAAGTGCTGGCTCGCCGAGGAAGCGGCCCGCCTGACCCCCCGGAGTTCCTGGGCCAGCCGACTGGTTCGCCGTGCCGGCGCGCCCAACGGCGTAAGGAGCGCCGGCGCAGCCGGACCCTCAGCCCAGTCGCTGTCCATCGCCGAGTAGGCGGCCGTGCAGGCCGAGCTTCATCGGATGTTCATCAAGCTGCCATCGCCTCGTCACACAACGGGGCGATGGTAGACAACGAGACGAGAGGAGGATGGCGATGCAGACCGACTACCTGGCAGAAGCAACGGCGGCGGAGTACCGCGAGGAAGCGGAGCGCCACCTCCGCGCACAGGCCGTGCTGGCCGTGCACCGCGGGCCGAGCCTGCCGGTCTGGTTCCTGAAGTGGGCCTTCGCGCCTTACACCGCGCCAAGCCGGGCACGCAGCGCGCCTTCGGCATCCGGCCATTCGTCCTTGAGGATGGAGAAGCTGGCGGTATCCCGGACGGCGCCATCGGCACCGGCGCGGTTGGCGCGGAAGATGCCGTCCAACTTCCCGCCGATTCGCTGAATCGCGGCGCGGGAGCGTTCGTTTCGCCGGTCGGTATTGAGGCGGACGACGCGCACATCCCAGGTTACGAAGGCGTGACGCATCATGAGCCACTTGGCTTCGGTGTTGACCGCGGTGCGCTGGGCCGAAGCTGCCAGCCAGGTCCAGCCGATCTCGACTCCGTCGGGCGCGCCTTCACCCTTGTAGTGGGGGCTGGATGGCGGCCAGCCGAGGTATTCGAAGTTGGCGAAGCGCGTGCTGCCGATAACCCGGCCGGTGGGCTGGTGAATCGTCGCGAACGGCACGGCTGCGGAGTCTCGCGCAAGTTCGAGCGCGGCGGCGACATACTCGCGCATGGCGGCCTCTCCGTCGGGCACGAACGTCCACTGGTAGGTCGCGCGGTCTTCTGCTGCAGCGGCGACGAGTGCGTGGACGTGGTCCATCGTGAGCGGCTCGAGGCGAACGTGGCTGCCTTCGAGCGTGACTGGCTGGATCAGCGGGCGGGCGGCGGTAGCGGACATACGCGCAGCGTAGAGGCGGAAGGGGCCCTCCGAAGAGGGCCACGGTTTCTCCGTGCGACAGGGCCACCCGGGCAGGCGGCTAGAAGATGGGATTGACGATGACGGCCTGCTCGCGGCTGGGGCCGACCGAAATGAGGTCGACCGGGCATTCGAGCAGTTCCTCGACCCGCTTGATGAAGGCCTGGGCCTGCAGCGGGAGGTCATCGAAGGTGCGCACCTCAGTCGTGGGGGTCATCCAGCCGGGCAACTCTTCGTAGATCGGCTTGACCCGGTCCAGGGTCGATTCCCGCGAGGGGAAACTGGTGATGATCTTGCCGTCGAGTTCGTAGCCGGTGCAGATCTTGATGGTCGGCATGTTGTCGAGTACGTCAAGACGGGTGAGGGCGAGGGCCGAAAGGCCATTGAAGCGGACGCTGTAGCGGGCGGCAACGGCATCGAGCCAACCGATGCGGCGGGCGCGGCCAGTCGTCGTGCCGTATTCGCCCCGGCCGAACTCCTTGCCGTGGTCGCGCAGGGTGGCGGCCACGTCATCGAAGAGCTCGGTTGGGAAGGGGCCGTTGCCGACGCGGGTGCAGTAGCTCTTGAAGACGCCGACGACGCGCTGGATGTCGGTGGGGCCGATGCCCACGCCGATAGCCGCGCCGCCGCTGGAGCTGCTGGGAACGCTTGAGGTGACGTAGGGGTAGGTCCCGTGGTCGAGGTCGAGCAGGGAGCCCTGTGCACCTTCCAGGAGGACGTATTCGCCGCGGTGGTGGGCTTCGTAGACCACCTCCTGGACGTCGGCGATGAAGGGCGAGAGCTGCCGGCCGTACTCGCGGTAGGTCTCGTAGCAGGAATCGAACTCGATCGGCTCGCCGCCGTAGACGCCGGTGATGACGCGGTTGGCGTAGTCGAGCGAGTTCTTCATCCGGGGGATGAGGTCTTCGGCGCGAAGGAGGTCGGCGACGCGGACACCGCGGCGGGCGACCTTATCCACGAAGCAGGGGCCGATGCCCTTACCGGTGGTGCCGATGGCATTCGCCCCGCGGGCGGCCTCATCGAGCTTATCGAGGGCGATGTGCCAGGGCATGACCAGCTGGGCCCGGTCGCTGAGGACGAGCTTGCTGGTATCGATGCCCTTGGCGCGCAGGCCCTCGATCTCGCCGAGGAGGACGCCCGGGTCGACGGCGACGCCGTTCCCGATGACGCAGGTCTTCTCGGGATAGAAGATGCCGGCGGGCACGAGGTTCAGTTTGAACTCGCCACGCTCGTTGACGATGGTATGGCCGGCGTTGTTTCCGGCACTGTAGCGGGCGACTACTTTGGCTTTGCGGGCGAGGAGATCGACGATTCGGCCTTTGCCTTCGTCGCCCCATTGCCCGCCGACCACGACGACGATAGGCATGGCAGACACACTCCGGGCCCCTTACCGGGGCCCGTTGATTGATTTTAGGTTGTTTTGGGCTGAACTGCGAATCCTGGGATTTCGCAGCCCGGCATTGCGGTGTTAGCGGGCCCTCAGGCGCGGGTCGAGGACGTCGCGCAGGGCATCGCCAAGCATGTTGAAGCTGTAGACGGCGAGGAAGATCGCGGCGCCGGGGAAGACGGCCAGGTGCGGGTGGCGGGTGAGCTGTTCGCGCGCCTCGTTGAGCATGCGGCCCCAGCTCGGCGTCGGCGGTTGCACGCCATAGCCGAGGAAGGAGAGCGAGGACTCGGTGAGGATGGCGCCGCCAACCTGGATCGAGGCCGACACCAGCACGACCGCAAAGACGTTCGGGAAGATGTGCTTGACCATGATCCGGAGGTCGGTCGCGCCGACGACCCGGGCAGCCTCGACGTAGACGTTCTGCTTCGCCGAGATGGCCGAGCCGCGGATGACGCGGGACGAACCGAGCGAAACGAGCACACCCAGGGCCACCGCTATGCGGAAGACCACCTCCCCGGAGGGGTTGAGGTGCAAGATGTCCGAGATCCATTGCGGCGGGAACTGCGTGAGCGTCGTCACCACGAGGATGATGAAGATGAGGCCCGGCAGGGCGATGCCGATATCGACGATGCGCTGGGCGATGATATCGAACCAGCCGCCGAAGTAGCCGGAGGTGGTGCCGATGATGGAGGCCAGCGTGGCGCTGACGAAGACCACGAGGAAGCCGATGACCATGGACGTGCGGGCGCCGTAGATGATGCGGCTGTAGAGGTCCCGGCCGAACTGGTCGGTGCCGAACCAGTGCTCTGCCGACGGTCCCTGGAGACGCTCCAGGATCGGCGGCGGGCTCGGATTCGGGTCATGCGTCGCGAAGAGGCTCGGCGCGATCGCCATCAAGAGGAAGACGATGACGATGGCACCGCCGAAGGCGCCGAGCGGCTTCTTGGTGATGAACCGCCAGAGGGCCCGGCGGAAACGCTCGTGGAACGGCTTTTCGCGGCGAAGGGCGTACTGTTCGAGGACGAGGGCGTCGCTGCTGCTGGACATTTAGCTGTACCTGATCCGAGGGTCGAGAATCGAGTAGATGAGGTCCACGCCGAGGTTGGCGAAGACGACGACAAGGGCAACGATGACGTTGATCGCCTGGATGACCGGGTAGTCCAGCTGGTTCACCGAGGAGACATAGTAACGGCCCATGCCGGGGATGGAGTAGACGGTCTCGATGATGACGGTGCCGCCGACGAGGATGGGGAGCTGAAGGCCCACGACGGTGACAACCGGGATGAGGGCGTTTCGCATGACGTGACGGGTGATGATGACCCGCTCGCGGAGACCCTTTGACCACGCCGTCCGGACGTAGTCCTGGCGGAGGACTTCGAGCATCGTCGACCGGGTGAAGCGCATGACGCCCCCGGAGAGTCCGGCGCCAAGGATGATGGCGGGCATCGCCAACATCCGGATGTTGCCGATCGGGTCGTCCGTGAACTCGATGTAGTTCTTCGGCGGGACGCCCCAGGTGAAGTACTTGCCGGCCATGGTGATGAGCATGAGGCCCACCCAGAACCCCGGCACGGCGAGGAGCGAGATCGCGAAGCTGCGGCAGATGTAGTCGATGATCGTGTCCTGCCTGATGGCAGAGATGATCCCGATCGGGATCGCGATCGTGAGCGAGCAGATGATGGCCAGGATGCTGAGCTCGAGGGTGACGGGCAGGCGCGAACTCAGTTCGCTGGTGACCGTCCGGTTGCTGATGATCGACTTGCCAAAATCGAAGGTGGCAAGGTTGCCGATCCACTTCACGTACTGGCTGGCGATGTTGCCATCGAGGCTGTACTCCTTCAGGAGCGCCTCTTTCGTCTCTTTGTCGCCCGCCCCGAAGTCGCCGAGGATCTGGTCGATGACATCCCCGGGCACCGCTCGCACCATGACGAACACGACGAACGT
>CALMIW010000705.1 GCA_937864275.1 uncultured Dehalococcoidia bacterium | reverse complement strand
TTGATCTTGGACGCGCAAGGTAGCTCCCGCGTGAAGTAGATTGCAACGGTGCATCGCGTCGATTTCATGTCGACTTCCGGGGACCTTCCCGCACACCGCGTATCCCAATCGCCAGCCGCCCCGTAAGATCGAATGTGCCGTCGCTGTTGATGGCACTCCCTTTATGCACAACAAGACCACGCTTCCCAACGGACTCCGCATCGTCACCGGCGCAATGCCGCACACCCGCTCCGCAACCGTGAGCATGTATGTCGGCGCTGGCAGCCGCTACGAACGCGACGAGGAGGCCGGGCTTTCGCACTTCCTCGAGCACATGCTCTTCAAGGGCGCTTCCCGCCGCCCTACCGCGCGAGAGATTTCCGAGGCCATCGAATCAGTTGGCGGATCGCACAATGCCGCGACCGACCGCGAGATCACGGTCTACTACGCGAAGGTCCCGCACACCGCGGCGATGGAGACGATCGACATCCTCGCCGACATGATCCGCGCCCCAATCATGGACCCGGCGGAACTGGAGAAGGAGCGGTCGGTCATCCTCGAGGAACTGGCGAGCGTCGAGGACAGCCCCGGTGAACTGGCCGGGATCCTCATCGACGAGACCCTCTGGCCGGGCCAGCCCATCGGCCGCAACGTGGGCGGGTCGCCCGATTCGGTCGCTTCGCTGCCGATATCGGCGGTCAACGCCTACCTGGCGCGCCAGTACGTGCCGGAGAACACGGTCCTCGCCGTCGCTGGAAACATCGACCACGCCGAAGTGGTGGCGGCCGCCGAGCGCTGGCTTGGCGACGTCCCACGGCAGGCGCCGGGCGCCTGGTACCCCGCAACCCCGCGGAATGGGGGCGGACGGTTCGCCCTTCGCCAAAAGGAGACCGAGCAGGCGCACATCTGCCTTGCCTATCCGAGCGTGTCGCTCAGCGACCCGGACCGCTACGCCGTCGACCTCCTGAGCACGGTCCTCGGCGAGGGCATGTCGAGCCGGCTCTTCCTGGAACTGCGGGAGGAGCGCGCGCTGGTGTACGACATCCACAGCTACCCGAGCGAATTCCGCGACACCGGTTCGTTCACGATCTACGCGGGCTGCGACCCGTCCAACGCCCGCGTGATGGTCGAGGCAGTGCTCGAAGAGTCCTACGCGGTGCTGAACGGAATGCCTGCGGCAGAACTTCGGGAGGCGAAGGAGATGGCGAAGGGGCGCATCCAGCTCCGGATGGAGGACACGCGCTCCGTGGCCGGCTGGATCGGGTCGCAGGAGTTGCTCCTGGACCGCGTGCAGACCGTCGATGAAGTCGTGGCCGAGATCGAAGCGGTTGAGTACGACCAGCTGATGGCGGTGGCGAAACGGGTCCTTTCGCCGGAACAGGCGACGATGGCGATCGTCGGGCCGTTCTCGGACGAGACGGAGTTCACGCGAGCGCTGGGCGTTTAGACTCTGACTGTGGCACAGGCGTATTTCGGCAAGCCTTCGAAGACGTTCGTGCCCGGCGGCGCCCACGTCGCCGTGTACGTTGTCCCGGCTTTCGAAGGGCGACTGGTCGTCTTCGACGTGGCTGCAAGGGCCGCGCGGGGCCGCTGGCTCCCGTGGGACGTCCTGGAGTTCGGCGGCAACCCGTACGAGACCGCGGCTGCACTGGCCGACGACTGGTGCGAAGGCGCCGTCTCGGACCTTGCGCTCGCCGACGTGATGTCGTTCCCGTTCGACGGTGGTGGTTGGGAGCTTGCCCTGGTCTTCCGGGCCGAACTGACGGCTATCCCTTCCGGAGACGGGACCCGCGCGCCGTTCGTCTTCGAAGCGGGCGAGTACGACGCGATCGGCAGCTTCGACCCGGTGGACCTGGAACGGTGGGTCACCCGCGGGGCGATGCCGGCGGCGACGGCGAAGCCGGTGGAGCCCAGGGACACGCTGTTCTTTTGAGGACTGAGGACTGAGGACTGAGGACTATCAGGCCGAGCCGCGCTCGTGGACGACAACGTGGACCGGCCGCTCTCCCCGGGTTGCGGCATCGAGTGCGCGCCCGAGGTCTTCGAAGTGGGTGCCCCGCTCTCCGTTCTCTTCGGCGACGAGGATCCAGCCATCGGCCCTGGGGAGGAGGTGGACGGTGCGGGGTGCTTCGCGGACGGCGGCTACAGGCATCTCACTAGCGAAGTTCGGTCACCGGGGCCGCGGCCGACGTAGGGGAAACCCCCGAATTCGGGGAGTTTCACTCCTCTCCCACCCGGCGCTCCCACCGCAACGGAATGTGAACCCGCGCAGGGGCGCGTGAGAGTCCCTAGGGCTAGGATCCAGCCATGCCAGAACCCGACCCCGACGCTTATGGTCTCCCCGCCCCACCAGCCGACACCGAAACCCCGCAGTGGGGCAAGGCTCCGCCCAGCAACGGCGAGCGCGTGTTCCTCTCGGGCCCGCAGGACCGCGGGAGCGAGTTGCTGCGGATCTTCCGGATCGGCCGGGAGTTCCTCCGCGGCTTCCGGAAGTTGCACTGGGTGGGCCCGTGCGTGACGGTCTTCGGTTCGGCGCGCTTCCGCGAAGACCACCCGTACTACGCGATGGGGCGCGAACTTGGCGCCGAGCTCGCCCGTTGCGGGTTCACGGTGATGACTGGCGGCGGCCCGGGACTCATGGAAGCCGCGAACCGAGGGGCCATCGAGGCGGGCGGACGGTCCGTCGGCTGCAACATCGAGCTTCCGATGGAGCAGGCCCCGAACAAGTACCTCGATATGTACGTCGAGTTCCGTTACTTCTTCATCCGCAAGGTGATGCTCGCCAAGTACTCCTACGCGTTTGTCGCCCTCCCGGGCGGGTTCGGGACGATGGACGAGTTGTTCGAAATCGCGACCCTGATCCAGACGGGCAAGATCCGGAACTTCCCCTGCGTGCTCATCGGGAGCGACTACTGGCAGCCGCTGATCGCGTTCATGCGAGACCGGTTGCTCGCGATGGGGACGATCGAAGCGGACGACATCGCGCGGCTCTACGTGACCGACTCGCCGGCCGAGGCCGCCGCGCGCATCCAGTCGATGGCGATGAAGTCGTTCGGATTGAAGTACGCGGCGCCACCGAGGAAGCGGCGGTTCCTCTTCGAGTAAACCCGGTCAGGTGAGATGCCAATCCTCGCCGAATTCGTGGGCGTCCAGCTTCGCTGCCACGCGTCGCGAGGCTTCGTTGGTCCACTCCGTGCTGTAGAAGGCGAGCCTGCCACCTGCCTGGACGGAGGCGGCCCAGGCGCGGATTGCCTCGAGGACGAGGCCCTGGCCGCGGTAGGCAGTCACGGTCTCGACCCCCGCGGCCGCCGCGACGACCGACTCGATCGACGCCGACCTCGAGCGCT
>CALMIW010000704.1 GCA_937864275.1 uncultured Dehalococcoidia bacterium | reverse complement strand
GGGAGGTGGACGGGCTGAAGGCGAAGGGGCTGGTCTAACGCACGAGGCCGGCGCCGCGCTCGTTTCTCGGCACAAAAAAGAACCGCCGCCACCTGTGGGACGGTGGCGGCGGCATGAGGGGTGCCCTGGCGCGGGGAGAGGGTCCGCTTCCAGGAAAGAGGTTTCGTTAAGCGGCGGAGGCGATGCGGTGCTCTTCGTTGGTGATGAAGTCGCCGTCGCTGAGCCAGTTCTTGAATTCCTTGGTGGCCCCGCAGGTCTTGCAGGTGCCAACGCTCAGCTGCCCGTTCGGCTCGTCGATCCGCCAGCGGTGGAAGTGCTGTTCGGTGTCGGAGGCCGCCGGCTTCGTTGCGGTGGTGGCTTGCGCCATGGTGGTGACCATCCTTTCCCTTTGTTGACTCGCCTTCGCGAAGTCATCTACGCTTGTTTTCGGTGACTTGCGGTACTAGCGTTTCGCTAGCCACAGGTCGTAGCGGAATAATAGCATCCGGCGCTATCGTGTCAATAGTCATGGCACTAGCGTTTGGCGGCTTCTTAACACTATCAATACGGGAGCCCGCCCATGGCCCAGCGAAGCGAACTCGATCCATCCAGGAAGACGTATAACCACCCCTGTGTGATTGCTCAGACCCTGGACGTTCTTGGCGACCGCTGGACCCTCCTCATCCTTCGCGACCTCATGGCAGGTCTGCAGCGTTACAACGACATCCTCGAGAGCTGCGCGGGCATGTCGCCCAACGTCCTTTCGGACCGTCTGAAGCGGCTCGAAGCTGAAGGGCTCGTCAACCGGAGCTATTTCAAAGGGCTTCCTCCCCGTGTCGAATACACACTTACCGAGAAAGGATGGGCCGTGAGGCCCGTCCTTTTGTCGTTGTTGGAATGGGGCCGCCAGTTCGCTGAGCCGCTCTCCGAGGACAAGATCGGCAACTCGGTGAGCCACGACTTCGCGATGCGCGTCATCCCCACGTTCTCGTTCAGTCCCGAAACCGCCGCCGACCTGGCCGCGCGCATGACGGTCGAAATCAGCGACTGCAACGACTGCAATACGTGGACTCTCGACATCCATGACGGCCATCTTCACCCTCGCCGGCAGGGTGCGCCCGGGGCGGATGTCCCCCTGCGCACGAGCACGCAGGGCTTTTTCCGCTTCATTCGCGGCGAAGAACCGGCCGAAGCGGTCGGCGAGCTCACCGGTCCGCCGGAGACCGCCCTCAGTATCCAGGCCTGCTTCCGGACGCACTGATTCGCGAGCCTGTCCCAACACTGCTCCCGATCTCTGTACCATCCGCGCCATGGAGTACGATTTCGATACCGTCCACGAGCGGCGGGGGACCGACAGTGCAAAGTGGTCCCGCTTTCCCGCAGACGTCATCCCCATGCCTGTCGCCGATATGGATTTCCCTTCGCCGGAGCCCGTTCGGCGGGCGCTGCGCGAGCGGGTTGAGCAAGGCTTCTACGGTTTCGGCCGTGCCAGCGAAGACTTCCACGCCGCGTTCACGGCCCGCCTGAAGAAGCGGTACGACTGGGAAGTCGCCCCCGAAGCGCTGGTGCCGATCCCAGGCGTTATTCCGGGATTCAACATGGGCCTGCGCGCCGTCACCACGCCAGGCGAGAGCCTGGCCATCCAGCTCCCGGCCTATCCGCCGATCCTGAACGCCTTCACACATCACGGCCTCGTCCGCCACGACGCCATGCTCATCCGCGGGAATTCGGGCCGCTACGAGATCGACTGGAACAGCTTCGAGGCCGCGTTCGATGAGACCACGCGGGCCTTCGTCCTCTGCAACCCGCACAACCCGGTCGGCCGCGCGTTCTCTCCGTCCGAGCTTCGCCGCATGGCCGAAATTTGCCTCGAACGCGACGCGTGGATCATCTCCGACGAGATCCACTGCGACCTGGTGCTCGGTGGGAACGTCCACACGCCGGTTGCCGCACTCTCGCCGGAGATCGCCGCCCGGACGATCACGCTGATGGCCCCGAGCAAGACCTTCAACCTCGCGGGGCTCAAGTCCGCGGTCGCCATCATCCCGGACGCCGACCTGCGGGCGCGGTTCGAGGCGGCGAAAGGCGGACTCGTCGGCGCCGTCAACATCCTCGGCTACACGGCCATGACGGCTGCCTACCGCGACTGCGACGACTGGCTGAACGCCCTCACCGGCTACCTCACCGGCAACAGGGACTACCTCACGTCGTTCGTCGCCGAACGCATGCCGGGCGTAACGCTCTACCCGGCCGAAGCCACCTATCTCGCGTGGCTCGATTGCAACGCGCTCGGTCTGCCCGGCAACGACCCGATGGCGTGGTTCCTCGAACACGCGCGCGTCGGTCTCGGCGAGGGCCAGAACTTCGGGCCGCCGGGCGAAGGGTTCGTGCGCCTGAATTTCGGGTGCCCGCGGCCGTTGCTGGCGGAAGGCCTCGAACGCATGGCGAATGCCCTGGCTGCCCGCGAATGAACTTGGCATAACGAAGCAGCGAACGTGAATCGTGCACGGCGGGCGGCGATTCGAATCGCGTGGGGCAGCACCCGCACGTATCCTTGAGGGCGATGCCCACCACACTCGCACCCGTCTCCATCGCCGAGCTCAAAGAAGTGGCGAAGCGCCTCCGCGCCGATATCGTCGACATGGTCTTCCAGGCCCAGAGCGGTCACCCGGGGGGGTCGCTCTCCGCGGTCGAACTCGGCGTTGCCCTTTTCTGGAACCACCTCCGGCACGACCCGGGCAACCCGGCCTGGCCGGACCGCGACCGCTTCATCCTCTCCAAGGGCCACGCGACGCCGTTTTACTACAGCGTGCTCGCGGAGCGCGGCTACTTCAGCCGCGAGCTGCTGCCGAAGTTCCGGACGCTCGGCAGCCCGCTGCAGGGGCATCCGTCCATGGGCTCCGTGCCCGGCGTCGAGATGTCGAGCGGCTCGCTTGGGCAAGGCCTCTCGTTCGCTATCGGGCACGCCCTCTCCGGGCAACTCGACCGGAGAGACTTCCGTTGCTGGGTGCTGATGGGCGATGGCGAACTGAACGAGGGCCAGGTCTGGGAGGCTGCCATGGCCGTGCCGCACTTCGGCCTCGGCGAGCGAATCGTCGCCATGATCGACCGCAACGGCATCCAGAACGACGGGTTCGGCGACAAGATCATGAAGATCCATCCACCGGAGATGTGGCGGGGATTCGGTTGGCACGTCATCGAATGCGACGGCCACGACATGGCCGCCGTGGACCAGGCGCTTTCCGAGGCGGAGAAGCCGCACGACAAGCCGCGCGTGGTGGTGGCATACACGGTCAAGGGGAAAGGCGTCAGCTTCATGGAGAACAACCCCGGCTTCCACGGGAA
>CALMIW010000703.1 GCA_937864275.1 uncultured Dehalococcoidia bacterium | reverse complement strand
GTTGGCGCCGCTGCCGCTCGCCGCGGCGTTGATCGCGGCGGCGACGTCATCCTGCTTGCCGCTGATGTCGGCGAGCACCAGCTGCGCGCCCTCGGCCGAGAAGATCTCGGCCATCGCCCGGCCCATGCCCGAGCCGGCGCCGGTGATGACGGCGACCTTGGCCGCCTGTGAAAGACGTTCCAGCACGGCGAGCGTGCCCGCGGGGACTCTCGCCTCGCTCGCGTGCGCCACGATCGGGGCCAGCGTGCCATCGAGGTCGGTGGCGACGAGCAGTGGGCCGCGCGCGGTGGCAAGCCCCCGGTACTGCTCAATTGCGTCGAGATTCAGCATGGTCCCTCCAGTGCTGCAAGGAAGCCGGTGGCCCATGCCTGGGCGTCGCGGCGGCGAATTTCCTGGATGAATCGGTCGCTCACGCGGCCCGGCCGGCCGGTGAGCGCATCGCAGAGTGCTTCCGCCATCCCGGGCACGTCCGGCGGGTCGACCGCGACAAGTCCTTCGGAGGCGAATTCGGCGAACGTGCTGGCCACGCCTGCGTCGCGGCCGGTGAGGATCACCGCCCGCGCGGTGGGCGGTCGAAGCGACTGCGCGATGGCGGCCTGGAGCGGCACCAGGTTCTGCCCATCCGAAAGCGAGGAAGTGAAGACGACATCGGCCTCCCGCTGCAGCGCCACGACATCGGCCCAGCCCACGTTTGCACGGACGTGGGCGAAGCTGCCGCCGGCCCACGCCGCCGCGTCGCGCGCTTCAGCCGAAGCCATTTCCAGCGCCTCTTCGAGCGCGTCGTAGGCGCGCACTCCCTCGCGAGTCGGCGCGGCGATACCCAGGTAGGCGAAGCGGGCGCCGCGCCGGAACGCGTGTGTCATCGCTGCCAGCCGCTCCGGGATGCCCTTGGTGAAGTCGCCTCGTTCGAGGCCGACGACCAGTGGCAGGCCGGCGGACCGGGCCGCCCACACGCGCGGCGAGGTGGGCGCCTTGCGCGCCACCTCGAGCACGTCTTCGATATCGATCCCGACCGGGAAGGCGGCCGTCCTCACGGCCCGGCCACCGAATGAGACGGCGCCCTCGAGCGGCGCCGCGCCGCAGAGTTCGCCGGCGGCGCGATGGAACCGCTGCACGTCGGCCGCCGTCTGGAAGCCGAGCAGATCCGCCCCGAGCAGGCCCTCCACAACTCGGCGGAAGGCGACCAGCGCGCCACCTTCGAGGTAGGGCCGGGCCGTCTCGATGTCCGGGAATGGGATGTGGAGGAAGAAGCCGATGCGCCCGGGGAACCTTCTCTGTCGCAGGAGTTCCGGGACGAGCGCGAGCTGGTAATCCTGGACCCAGCACCAGCGAGCAGCGCGCTCTTCGGCGGCGGCCTCGGCGAAGGCGGTATTGACCGCCACGAACGAGCGCCAGTCCGGTTCGGCCGGGGCCGCGGGAGCCGGGTAGTAGCCGGTCCGCGCCGGCAGGTCGTCCCGCACGAGGTGGAAGAGCGGCCAGAGGAAGCTGTTCGAGACCTCGGCGTAGTGGCCGTGCCAGGTTGACGAGCCGAAGTACAGGCGCCGGTGCCGCAACGGCCCCCGGGGCGTCTCGATCAGTTCGAACCCGCGCCCATCGGTCCATTCGCGATCGAAACGGCCAAGGCCGGCGCCGATCCAGGTGGTTCCGGAGTGCCCGTCCCAGGGTTCGATGACCGGACGAACGGCAGCCAGCAGCCCGCCGTTTCCCGCGGAAGACGGTGAATCGGCCCACCGCGGCGACTCATGATCAAGGTAGGCCCGGTTGGCGAGGATCAGCCCCGTTTGATGCATCTCCTTCCAGTAGGCACCACTTCGCAGCAACTCCGCAAGGCAAAATGGCCCTCACGGGGCGGTTTGTTAGGCATCCGCAACCCGCCCGCGTATCGTTCGGCCACTACCGTTTGTGGGAGAGTCCACCGTGGCCGATGAACCGGTTGTCCTCTACGAAGAACGCGAATCGCTCGGGATCATCACCATCAACCGCCCGGAGAAGATGAATACCCTGACCGATGCCGTCATCCAGGGCATCGCCGATTCCATCGACCGGGCGACCGCCTCGCCCGACGTCTCTTCGGTCATCATCCGGGGCGCGGGGCCGAGCTTCACCGCCGGCTACGACCTGAACCCGCGCGCCGACGACCGCGGCCGAGGCCCGTTCCAACCCAGGTTCGGCGCCAAACCGATCGAGGCCCGCCCCGGCGCCTGGGATCCCGTGCGCGATTACGCCTTCATGGGCAACAATATGCGGCGCTTCATGAAGCTCTGGGAATGCCCGAAGCCGGTCATCGCCGAGCTCCACGGGTACGCCCTCGGCGGCGGCACCGACCTGCTTCTCTGCGCCGACCTCATCTTCATGGCCGAAGATGCCATCCTGGGTTACCCGCCGAGCCGCGTGTACGGCACGCCGACAACGATGATGTGGGTCTACCGCGTGGGTCTCGAGCACGCCAAGGAGTTCCTCCTCTCCGGCGACCAGATCGACGCCGCCACCGCCTTCCGCATCGGGCTCGTCTCGAAGGTCTTTCCGAAGGAGCGGCTCTCGGAGGAGACCGAGGCGTACGCGAAGCGCTACGCGAACATCCCGGCGAACCAACTCGCCCTGAACAAGATGCTCATCAACCAGGCCTTCGAAAACATGGGCCTCCGCACCACGCAGATGCTGGGGACGTTCTTCGACGGCGTGACCCGCCACACCGAAGAAGCCCTGCGCTGGCAGGAGAGCTTCAAGGAGGTCGGCTTCCGCGAGACAATCCGGCGGAGAGACGGGCCGTTCGGGGACTATGGCGAACGGCCGCGAACCTGACCGGAGCGGGCGTTGGCGGTGCGTTGCGCGACCTTCCCGGATGCGGCATTGTCCGGTCTCAACTCTGGAGGCTGCCCCATGCCCGGTGAATCGATCCGCCCGTTCGCAATCCACGCCGACGACGACGACCTGGAGGACCTCCGCCGGCGCCTGCGCACCACGCGCTGGCCCGACCGCGAGACCGTCGAGGACTGGACCCAGGGAGTCCCGCTTTCCTACGTCCAGGAGGTCTGCGCCTACTGGGCCGAGAAGTACGACTGGCGCGCGACCGAGAGGCGCCTGAACGCCTTCCCGCAGTTCCTCACCGAAATCGACGGGCTCGACATCCACTTCATCCACGCCCGCTCGCCCGAGCCGAACGCGATGCCCCTGATCATCACCCATGGGTGGCCGGGCTCGATCGTCGAGTTTCACAAGGTCATCGGCCCGCTGACCGACCCGGCGAAGTACGGCGGCAACCCGGCGGACGCCTTCCACGTCGTCGCGCCATCGCTTCCCGGCTACGGCTTCTCCGGCAAACCGGCGAAGAACGGCTGGAATGTGGAGCGCATCGGGCACGCATGGGCCGCGCTCATGGCAAGGCTCGGATACGACCGCTACGTCGCCCAGGGCGGCGACTGGGGCTCGGCCGTGACCACGGCCATCGGCGCGCAGGACCCCGGCCACTGCCTGGCGATCCATCTCAACATGGTCAGCGCCCGCCCGGACCCGGAGACGATGAACGACCTGACCGAGAAGGAGAAGAGCGCCATCGCGGGACTGCAGCACTACCAGGACTGGGACTCGGGCTATTCGAAGCAACAGAGCACCAGGCCCCAGACCGTCGGCTACGGGCTGGTCGATTCGCCGGCCGGGCAGGCCGCCTGGATCCTGGAGAAGTTCTGGGCCTGGACCGACTGCGACGGCCACCCGGAGAACGTCCTCAGCCGCGATGAGATGCTCGACAACATCATGCTCTACTGGCTCCCCGCGACCGGGGCATCCTCGGCGCGCCTCTACTGGGAGAGCTTCAACAACCGCTCCCCGCTGGAGGTGAAGGTCCCGGTCGGCGGGAGCATCTTCCCGCGCGAGATCTTCCGCACCTCGCGCCGCTGGGCGGAGAAGCGTTTCGCCAACATCAACTACTGGAACGAGCTCGAAAAGGGCGGCCACTTCGCCGCGTTCGAGCAGCCCGCGCAGTACGTGGAAGAAGTGCGGAACTGCTTCCGGCTGGTGCGCTAAAACCCCAGCGCCAGCCCGTCCTTCCGGCTCTCCGTCGCGCCGCAGTACACGCCCGAAGCCGCGTCGCGCCAGATCGCCTGGTATCCGCCGTACTGCCCGGTCGGCTGCCGCTGGAACCGGTGGCCGCGCCGCTGCAGTTCCTCGGTGACCGGCGGCGGGAGCCCCCGCTCGATCCGAAGGCTACCGCCGTCGCTCATCACGGTGCCGGTTGGCTCGCTCGACCCGGTGTGGCGGAAGCGGATGGCATCGCCGGCTTCCTGCAGGTTCATTCCGAAGTCCACCAGGTTCACCACCACCTGCGCGTGCCCCTGCGGCTGCATATCGCCGCCCATCAGTCCGAAGGCTGCCAGGGGCGCGCCGTCCTTCGTCAGGAAGGCCGGGATGATGGTCTGGAAGGGGCGCTTGCCCGGTTCCAGGCGGTTCGGGTGGTTGGGATCGAGCGCGAACAGGTTTCCCCTGTTCTGGAGGCCGAACCCGAGTTCGGGGACGGCGTACCCGGACCCGAAACCGGTGTAGTTGCTCTGGATGAACGACACCATCATGCCGTCGCGGTCGGCGGTGCAGAGATACGTCGTCTCCTTCCGGTTCAGCGCGGCCGGGTCGCCGTGCCCGACCGCCATCGAAGCACGCTCCATGTCGATGAGCCTCGCGCGTTCCCGCGCGTAGGAGCCGGCCAGCAGTTCCTCGACCGGCACGGAGGCGAAGGCGGGGTCGGTGTAGTAGCGAGCGCGGTCGGCGTAGGCCAACTTCTTGGCCTCGACCATGACATGCCAGAAGTCGGCGGACTCGCGGCCCATTCCGGCGAGGTCGAAGTTTTCGAGGATGTTCAGCATCTGCAGGGCGGCGATGCCCTGGGTGTTCGGCGGCAGTTCCCAGACGTCGTAGCCGCGGTAGCGCGTGCTCACGGGTTCGACCCAGGTGGGCTCGTTCGCGGCGAAATCGTCCATGCCCAGGAAGCCCCCATTCGCCCGGGAGTAGGCGACGATCGCTTCGGCGAACCGCCCGCGGCGGGTGAAGTCGCTGCCGTGGGCGGCTATGCCACGGAGGGTCGCGGCCAGCGCCGGGTTCCGGAACACCTCGCCATCCTTCGGCGCTCGCCCACCCGGCATGAACACGTCGGCGAAGCCGGGCCTGGCGCCGTGCAGTTCGCAGCCCCAGTACCACTCGTTCGCGATGACCGGCGACAGCGGGAAGCCTTCTTCCGCGTAGCGGATCGCGGGGGCGAGTAGCTGCTCGAGCGGGAGCCGGCCATACCGCTCCTGCAGCGCGAACCAGCCTTCGACCGCGCCGGGCGTGGACCATGCGTATGGCGAATGCAGTGGAATCGTCCCGTCGGCTTCCGGCGGGATCTTGTCGATGGAGATGGCCAGCGGGGCGCGGCCGCTGGCATTGAGGCCCGCCAGCCGGTTTGCGGCCGGCTCCCAGACGATTGCGAAGAGGTCGCCACCCAGGCCGCAGGCAGTCGGTTCCATAAGCCCGAGGCAGGCGTTCACGGCAAGGGCGGCATCAAC
>CALMIW010000702.1 GCA_937864275.1 uncultured Dehalococcoidia bacterium | reverse complement strand
CATAGGCGCGGCGGGCGCGGGCGTTGATGTCGCGGACCTGCAGGCGCACGCCGGGGTAGGGGCCGTGGCCCAGCGCCCAACTCACCGAGGCCCGCAGCAGCCGCCCGCCAATTCCCTGGCCTGGCGCCGTCACCGCGATCCGCCGCAGCAGGGCGACGGGCAGGTCGAGCTCCTGGAACATCACGAAGCCGTTCAGCCCGCCCGGGTACATCGCCGGGCTGCCGCCGGTCACGAGCGGTTCCCGTTGGGGCATGCCGGTGATCGACATGATTCCACCCATCGCGAACGACGTGATGTTCGTCGCTTCCAGGCCCGCATATGGCCCCGTCTGCCCATAGGGCGTGATCGAAACAACGACGAGTCCGGGCTTCCGGGCGCGAAGGGCCTCGGGCTGGATCCGCCGCAGGTGTTTCACCACGTCGCCGGGGCTGTCGCCTTCGACCACGATATCTGCGGCGAGCGCGAGCGCGCGCGGGTCCGCCGCCGGGGACACCCGCCGCTTTCCGGCGAGCAGGTAGACCTGCTCATCCGCGGTCAGGGCTTCTTCGACGGGGTCCAGGCGCACGACGTCGGCGCCGAACCCGGCGAGCCATTTGGCTGCAAACGCGACGGAAATGCTGCCGCCAATTTCCAGGACGCGGACGCCCTGCAACACCGGTTCACTCATGCCGCGGGATTCTACGCCAAAGCACCGCGCGTCCTCCCGGAGGCATGTGACCGCCTCCCCAGGACGCTGTAGCGTAGCCGGGCCGTGGACTCCTACATCTGGATCGGCCTGGCCTGGGCGGCAGCGTTCGTCGTGAGCGCGGTCCCTGCTTTCATGCCGCCGCTCTGGCTGGTGCTGACTGCATTCCGCACCGGCGCCGACTTGCCCTTGCTCCCGGTCACGATTGGCGCGGCCGTATCCGGCACGTTCGGCCGTCTCGCTCTCGCGGGCGCTTCAAACCAGCTTCGGCACCGGCTCCCGCTTGGAACCCAGCGCGATGTGCGGGCGCTGGGCCACTGGTTCGCCCGCAGGAATCGTGTGAAGTGGCTGTTCGTCGCCGGCTACTGCTCCGGACCGTTCCCGGGGAGCGTGCTGTTCATCGCGGCCGGCGCCGGAAAGATCCGCCTGGCACCGCTCGCGGTCACCTATGCCCTCTGCCGCATGGTGTCCGATACCTTCTGGGTCTGGACGGCCTCGCGGATTGTCACCACGGCACAGGACGTCTTCACCGGCTCGTACCTCGATTGGAAGGCGGTTCTCGCCGAGCTGGCCGGTGCCGTGTCCATCCTGGTGTTGTTCAAGCTGCCCTGGGCGCGCTGGCTCGATGACGAGGAATGAGCGGTTCCCGCCCCGGCGGCTACTGGAGCCGCACGTCACCCAGCGGCTCGCGCGGTACATCCTGGTCCGCGTTCACCATGTGGTGGGCAAGCGGGCCGAACCGTTCGAACACGATCCCGACGATTTCGTTGGAGACGCCTTCTTCCTGCCATGCTTCGCGCATATAGCGAAGCCAGCGCCCCGCTGCCAGGTCGTCGATGACGAATGGGAAGTGGCGCATCCGCAGGCGCGGGTGCCCGTAGCGCTGGGAATAGGTCTGCGGGCCGCCGAGCCACTGCTGAAGGAAGAGCTTGAGCTTCTCCTTGCCCGGCTCGAGGTCCTCCGGGTAGATCGGGCGCATGTGCGCATCCGCCTCGATTCGCACATAGAACGACTCGACGATCCGGGACACGGCCTCGGCGCCGCCCATGCGCTCGTAGAGCGAGGTGGAAACGATCTCCTGAGTCATCTCTTCGATTGTCCCGGAGTTCCCTGCGTCGTGTCGAACTGCGGGGTTTGAATCACCACCACGCCGAGGTTTCGACGGGTCCCACTGCGGGGCTGCTACAGTACCGAATGAGGTACTGAAATTGGCTCCGTTAAGCGTTTCAACCGGCATCGTCCCCCTCGGCGAGTTCAAAGCGAACGCCGCCAGGTTCCTTCGCCGGTTGCATGAGTCCGCGGCGCCGATGGTCATCACCCAGAACGGGCGCCCCGCGGCGGTGCTCCTCACTCCCGATGCCTACGACGCGCTCGTCGCCGCGGCTGAGGTCCCGCACGGAGTGGACGCGGTGGACCCGGCCGCGCCGCCGCCGGCGGAAGACGTCGTCGGTTGGCTCGACGCGTGGGCGGCGGAGAACGAGATACCGCTGCCGCCCCCGCCTTTCGATTAGTGCGTCAGTGCGGAAGGTTCGCCGACGCGGCTGCCACCGCCGTCATGATCAGCGCCTCGAGGACCGGGTGGCCCACTTCGGCGAATTCGTAACGCGCCCGGATGACCGGCATCGAGCCCTCGATCAGCGACGCGAGGTCGATGGGCGTCCCGGAGACGACCACGTCCGCTCCGGATGCGTTTATCGTGGCCTGCAGGGCTTCGAGTTGCTGCTCGTTGTAGCCCACCGCCGGGAGCACCTTCCCGATATGCGGATAGGCGGCGTACACCTCGCGGATGGGCCGGGCGGCGTGCTCCCGCGGGTCGATGATCGTCCTCGCGCCGGCATCCCGGGCGGCGATGAAGCCGGCCCCGTAGGCCATCCCGCCGTGCGTGATGGTCGGCCCATCGTCGACCACCAAAACGCGCTGGCCGTGGACTGCGCCGGGATTGTCGAGCCGGATCGGCAGCGCGCCGTGGACGACGGTCGCCGAAGGGTTCAACTGGCGCGCCGCGTGCTCGGCGGTCTCAACCTGTTCCTGGGTCGCCGCGTTCGTCTTGCCGAGCAGAATGACGTCGGCCATCCGCAGGACAGCCTCGCCGGGGTGGTAGCTGGACGCCTGCTCGGCGCGGAGGGCGTCGAGCACGGCGATCTGCACGTCCGGCCGGAAGAACGGGAAGTCGTTGTTCCCGCCGTCCCAGACGATGACCCCGGACTCCGCTTCGGCGGCCTTGAGCACGTCGGCGTAGTCGACGCCCGCGAAAACGACCGAGCCCTCGGCCACATGGGACTCGTATTCCTCG
>CALMIW010000701.1 GCA_937864275.1 uncultured Dehalococcoidia bacterium | reverse complement strand
GGCGTGTCGGGGGCGGGCATCGGGCTGTCCTGTCGGGATCGGCGGGTGGTAGCCGGCCTCGGCGAGGCCGATGGCGCGGCGCTTGGCTTCGTACAGCTGGCGCGCGCGATCGAACGACACGCCGTCCGTCTTGCGGAAGTAGCCGAGCTGTTCGTCACTGCCGATGCCGAGCGTGGCGCTGGACGAGGCAGACGGCCCCGCCGGGTCTTGTTTCCTAGAGGAGGACCATGTTGTCGCGGTGAATGACTTCGTCGCCGTAGCTGTAGCCAAGGGTGTCGTGGATGCGGTCGCTCTTGAGGCCGCGGATCCTGGCGAGTTCTTCGCTGTCGTAGTTGGTGGTGCCGGCGGCGACGCGGTTGCCCTGGGGGTCGCGGATTTCGACGGAGTCGCCGCGGTGGAACACGCCGGCGACGCTGGCGACGCCCGCGGGCAGGAGGCTGCGCCCCTGGGCACGGAGGGCGGCCACCGCGCCGGCATCGACGACCATGTGGCCCTCCCGTGTGACGTGGGCCAGGATCCAGCGCTTGCGGCTTTCGATGCGGTCGCCGGGCGCCGGGAAGTACGTCCCGTGGGCGTCGCCGCGGGCGACTTCGATGAGGACGTCCGGGCGGCGGCCGCTGGCAACGACGACATCGACGCCCGCCTGGGTGGCGATCTGGGCGGCGCGAAGCTTGGTGGCCATGCCGCCAGTGCCGGGCCCGTGCGAGCCGCCGCCGAGGGCCTCGATGGTGTTGTCGATGCGATCGACACGGTCCAGGAGCTTCGCAGCGGGATTGTGCCGGGGGTCGGCGTCGTAGAGGCCCTCGACATCGGTGAGCATGACCAGGAGGTCGGCGTCGATGAGGTTCGCGACGTAGGCGGAGAGGCTGTCGTTTTCGCCGATGCGAGTGGCGAGCACCTGGTCCAGGGCGACGGCGTCGTTCTCGTTGACGATGGGGACGGTGCGGGCCTCGATGAGGTCGCGGAGGGTATTGCGCGCGTTGAGGTAGCCGAGGCGGTCGGTGAGGTCGCGGCGGGTGAGGAGGACCTGTGCGACGACGGTGTCGTGCCAATCGAAGAGTTCGTCCCAGCTCTGCATGAGGTGGCTCTGGCCGACGGAGGCGACAGCCTGGCGGCTTGGCGCGTGTCCGGCGGCGACTCTCCCGCGCAGGCGGTGGCGGCCGGCGGCCTGGGCGCCGCTGGAGACGACGACGGCATCGCAGCCCTGGGCGCGGAGGCGGACGACCTGGCCGACGAGCTGCGCCATCGCCTCCAGGTTGAGGCGATCGGAGCCGGCGGTGAGCAGGCTGGTGCCGAACTTGGCGACGATCCGCCGGTACTTCATGCGTTAAGTAGAAAGAGGAAAGCGCAAAGGGGAAAGTGCGGCGGGGGAATTCGCGAGATCCGGGGCGGTCCGGAGCCGGCATGCCGCGCCGGAATTGCGTGGATGTGGTTGAATCAACGGGCATTTCTGGAGGCCGGGCATGGAGTTCACATTTCCCGCTGAGACCGAACGGTGGCGCAGCGAGTTGCGCGCATTCCTGAAGCAGGAGATCCCGCCCGGGTTCGAAGGCGACGACGACTTCTTCGACAACGAAGAGCAGATGGCGTTCGCGCGCCAGTTCACGAAGAAGCTGGGGGCGAAGCGCTGGTTCGCGCCGGCGTGGCCGGAGAAATACGGCGGGCTGGGCAAATCCCAAATCGAGCAGATGATCCTGAACGAGGAGCTGGCCTACCACCGGGCGCCATCCGGCGGACGGCTGTTCACGATCGGGATCACGGGGCCGACGATGCTGGTCCACGCGAGCGAGGAGCAGAAAGGGCGCTACCTGCCGGGGATGGCCGGCGGCGAGACGTGGTACTGCCAGGGGTTCAGCGAGCCGGGCTCCGGATCAGACCTGGCAAGCATGGAAACGAAGGCCATCCGGGATGGCGATGATTATGTCATTAACGGGCAGAAGATCTGGACCTCCAACGGGCACGTGGCGGACAAGATGCTGCTGCTGGCGCGGACGAACCAGGACGTCCCGAAGCACAAAGGGATCAGCGCCTTCATCGTCGACATGAAGGCACCGGGCATCTCGGTACAGGGGATCCCGAACATCGCCTACCGGCACGACTTCAACCAGGTGTTCTTCGAAGATGTGCGCGTGCCGGCGAAGGACCTGATGGGCGGGCTCGACAACGGGTGGTACGTCGCGACGACGACGCTCGACTTCGAACGCTCGAACATCGCGGCGATCAGCGGCGCGCGGCGGACGATCCACGACCTGATCCGCTGGGCGAAGGAGACACACGCGGGCGGACGTCCGTGGGACAAGGAAAGCGTGGGGGCCAATCTCGCGGGCCTGGCGGGGGAGGGGGGGGTTGGGGAGCTGTGCGCCCACCTGGCGGCCTGGCTGCAAGCGAGTGGGGACGTGCCGAGTGACGAAGCCAGCATCGGCAAGGTGTGGATGGCGATGCTCGGGATCAAGGTGGGGAACGCGGGCGTGAACCTTCTCGGCGCCCACGGACAGTTGCAGCCGGGGAGCAAGTGGGCGCAACTCTACGGGCGCGTGCTGACGGCGTACCTGCTCGCGGCTTCGGGCCCGATTGGCGGGGGGGCGAGCGAGATCCAGAAGAACATCATCGCCCAGCGGGGGCTGGGACTGCCGCGAGGATAGGGGTTCTGGATTTTGGATTTCGGATTTCGGATTTGGGATTGAGCGGCTGACGCGAGGCTGTTCGGGTGGGCCGGAGACGCGAGGCATGACTGCCTCGCCTCAAGGTCGGCGCCAGCCGCCGTTCGAGCGCGGGTGAACAGCGCTGATGTGGGCGAGTGTTCCGCGCTGCCG
>CALMIW010000700.1 GCA_937864275.1 uncultured Dehalococcoidia bacterium | reverse complement strand
TTCCCCTCGACAACGACCTGTTCCTGGGACATTGGTGGCCTCCGTGGTAACTGCTTGCGGCCCGAATTCTAGCGGTCGCACACCGGTAGTCCACATGAAGCTGACGCCGGCCGGTTACACCGTCGTAAACAGTGGTAGGTTGGGCTATCGACGAGCCTACCGGAATCCAATACGGTGTGAGTGCAATGCCGGACAAGTTCGAACGCGAAATCGAGGAGATCCTCGCCAAGCTCGACGAAGATCTTCCCGCCGAGGGCAACGGCGCCGGCCGCTCCCCCATTTCTTTGAGTCAGAAGCGAGCGCAAAAGGCAAAGGCGCAGCGCGTGCGCACCGCTCGCCCGAATCCGCTCGCGAAGCTGAACCCCACGACGCTGCTATTCGCTGGTGCGGGTATGGTTTTCGGCGGGCTCATCGCCTCCGGCGTGTGGTCCCCCGCGATTTGGGTCGCCTTCGCCGGTGTCGTGGTGTTCATCGGCGCGTTCTTCTGGTCCTTCAAGAAGTCCAATCGCAGCGCTGCTCCGGCCGGGCGTTCGCAGGGCACCTTCTGGCGGGACCGCTACATCGATGACCGGCCCGACAGCGGTATCAAGGGCCGGTTCAGGCGGAAGTAGCCGGTTTCCGCGCGGTTAACCACCGTCGCACGTACCCTCCCTCCAATGCGCCCCGCTTCCCTTGCAGTTCTGACCGTTTCCCTTTCGCTCGTCGCCGTCGCCCTTGGCGTTATCGCCGTCCGCGTCCTCAGCGGCGATTCGCCGGCGGAGAACACCGCGTTCGCCCTGGCGACCGCTACTCCGCAGGACACTCCAACGACGGAGGCCCTGGCGTCCCCGACTCCCACGCCGGGCATCTCCGGACCTACCGGAACCGCGGCTGGTCCCGCCGAACACGAAGGCGCCCGTGCCCTCGCCATCGTCCAGGAGCTCGCGAAGGAGCCGCGCGTCTCCGGGACGGCGGGTGAAGTCCGCGCCGCGGAGTACATCTCGGGCCTGTTTCGTTCGTACGGGTACACCACGGAGTTGATGCAGTTCGAATTCGACGGCGACCGCTTCCGGGCGGGCGAAGTCTCCGTCTCCGGCAGGGCGATTGAAGCGCTCACGCTTGCCGGGAGCCCCGGCGGCAAGGTGCAGGGGACCGCGGTCTATGTCGGCCTGGCAGATGCGGCCGGGCTTGCCGGCAAGGACCTCAAAGGGAAGGTTGCCGTCGCCGACCGGGGGACGCTCAACTTCGTCGACAAGTACGGCAATGTGAAGGATGCGGGTGCCATCGGGCTCGTCCTCGTGAACAACCGTCCCGGTCCGTTCAGCGGCAACCTCACGACGCTGGCGGCGTTCCCGGTGGTCAGCGTCTCCCAGGAGGATGGCGCGGCGGTGCTCGAAGCGGCGAAGGCCGGCCAGCCCATCGCCATCGACGCCCCGTCCACGGCCGGGCTGACGAAAGCTCTCAACGTTATCGCGAAGCCATCCTCCAGCAGCGAGTGCAAGATCCTGGTGGGCGGACACTTCGATTCCGTGCCGAGCGCCCCGGGAGCGAACGACAACGCCAGCGGCACGGCGAACGTCCTCGAGCTGGCGCGCGCCGCTGCGGCAGACGGTCTCGACGACGGGCTCTGCTTCGCATCCTTCGGCGCCGAGGAATCGGGCCTCTACGGCAGCAAGGCGCTGGTGGCGCGAATGCAGGCCGAAGGGGCACTCCCGCGCTTCATGGTCAATCTGGATGTCACCGGCATTGGGAAAGGCGTCGAGGTCATCGGGGAAGGGCAACTGGCACGTGACGCTATCGCCAGGGCGGCCGCCATTGGCATTCCCGCGGTCGCGTCTCAGTTGCCGGCCAATTCCGGCAGCGACCATCAGAGCTTCAACGATGCCGGCGTCCCCACGGTGTTCTTCACCTCGGGCGACTTCTCAACGATTCATTCTCCGCAGGATGTGTCTGCCGACATCTCGGAAGCGATGTTGGACCAGGTTGGCGATGTCGCCCTGGCGGTCGTCAAGGACCTTTTGCTTCAGGTTGCCCGAGGGTAGTGGCGTGCCTAGCATGGCTGGAATGACCCGTCTTCTGCCGGTCTTCTTGCTGGGCCTGACGCTCGCGGCGGCGAGCCTTCTGGTTGCCTGCGGTGGCGGCGGCGAGGCTGAAACGCCAGGCGAGCGCATCACCGACCCCGCTCGCGTGCCCAGTTCGACGCCGGTCCAGAACCCGACGCTCTACAAGATCCAGGGCAACGAGGTCATCCTCACCGGGGGGAGCGCCGGTGCGATCACGCCGATCGCCTCCGCGACAACTGCGGCCGCCTCCGAGTACGTCATCAAGGCGGGCGACTTCTGCTCTACCATCGCCGCCGCGAATAACGTCACGCTCGAGGAACTGCAGAAGGCCAATCGCAACATGAACTGCGATGCCCTCAAGATCGGCGACAAGATCAAGATCCCCGCCCCGGCGCCTTCGGCGACCGCTACGCGTGGCGGTTCATTGACCGGCAACCCAACTGCCCGGCCGGGCACCACGAGCGGCGGGAAGACGTACACGGTCGCGGCCGGCGACACCTGCAGCGCCATCGCGTCCGCCAACGGAGTCACGCTCCAGGCGTTCCTCGCCGCCAACAACTCGATCGACGCGGACTGCACGAACCTGAAGCTGGGCCAGGTTGTAACGATTCCCTAGGCAGGGTGCTCGGGAGTCGTCTCCTCAATAGCGAACAGCTCGCAGGAGACACCCACACGAAACGCGCAGCTACCTGCGGGCGGCGTGCTGTTGTTCAGCGAAGGGCCTTCAATCAGGCACTCCGGGAACGCTCCGGGCTCAGGCTTCGAGGCGTTC
>CALMIW010000699.1 GCA_937864275.1 uncultured Dehalococcoidia bacterium | reverse complement strand
CGCTAAAGCCGTCCCAACGGGCCCCAGATCGTGCCCTTGTGCTGGTGTTTCGCCGATCCCTCTCCCCCCGCCGTGCCAGCCCGTACACCCCCGTACCGCGCCGCACAGTAGAAGGAACAGTAGAAATCTCAGTGCCGTTGGAGCTGTCCGCTACCCAGCCAGTCTCTTCGCTCAGCGGCTGATCTCCTCGAGCGCTGATCTGGTGGACTCGACGTCAGTCGGCTGATCTTGGGGTTCCGCTGAACTGTGCTTCCGACGGCGAGGTGCTGGCACGGCCACACCTTGCCCTCCCCACCCCTGTCATGGATCTGCTGCTTCACATGTGTCGGCGAGCCACAGAGACCTACGACGCATCCAGGTATGCCTTTCGCGCCTCCTGCAGCTCCTTCCAGGGCGCCTCGAGCCCGGGCAGGGGGGGCGCGACACCGAGGGTGGCGAGCGGCTGCGAGTGCCCAGGGATGTACCGACACGCATCCTCGAAAATCCGGGTCACGATAGCTGTCGCCGCTGGCAGGGCATCCGCCTTGATGTTCCCTAGGACAGTCATTCGGATATTCGGCTGGTACCGCTGAGATACCCCTTGTAGCAATTCCGTCTCCGTGAAGACTTCGCACCATGACCGGATCCAGTCGTAGCCCTCCCGCACCAAGGCTGCGCGCGCCTCACCCTCGACGGCATGAGCGGCCTCGATCGTCTTGTTGATATTGGCCTTGAGCGCGCCGAGCGTGTCCCACCGCGGTCCGCTGGCACGGGTGACGCGACCCTTGCCGTCTTCGTCCGTGACCTGGAAGTAGGCACACCGCTTCGTTGTCTCGAACAGCGTCAGCAGGGTGGTGGCAAAGAAGATGTCGTGGGTGAAGACAATCACCTGGTTGTGCTCCGCCAGGTTCGCGACGCGACGAGCGACCTCGTTGATTCGACGGTGGTCCAAGCTCGACACCGGATCGTCGAAGACGATGGGAGCCGTGATGCCAGCGAGCCGCGCCTCAGCCAAGAAGTCGGCCAGGGCAAGGACCTTCTGCTCGCCCTCGGAGAGAACCTTCGACGGTTTGTGGTTCCCCGCCAACATTTTGCGCCGCTGTGCTCTACCCCGTCTCCCCACGAACTCAACCTTCAGAGACGGAGCACGAAGGGCCTCGCACTCCTCGGCGAATAGCTGGTCGAAGCTCTCGTTGATCAGCTGGTCGCTTGCTGCCTTCGCGAGTTCGGTCACAGCTCGGCTGATGGTGGAGAACGGCCGTACCAGGAGTCTGAGTTTGTCGGCTTCCTTCGCACGAGAAACCTGGCTTTCGATGGTTGTCCATGACCTGGCCAGTTCGGCCGCGGCAGTCAACTCGGCGAGGTCGCGCCGCTGCTCGGCCAAGGCTGTCGCCCTGTTGGCGGCCTGCTCCTTCAGCAGCGTGAGCTCCGCCTCCACGCTCTCCAACGCTGCTGCGACCTGACCCAGGAGTTCCGTCGCCGCACCGGGTAGACCACTGTCAACCGCTGCCTCGCCTCGAATCGCCTCGGCAGAAGACCTTGCTGCTGTCTCCAGATTGCGTAGGTGCTCGTAGAAGGGTGGGCGGTCTTGTCGTTCTTCGTACTCCTTGAGGAGCGCGTCCACCTCGTTCAGGGCGAGCGACAATATTGGTCCGGTCAGCGCAAGGATCTCCGAGTCGACCTTCGCGATGTCCTGACTGATCTTGTCGCTCAGGTAGCCGCCGTACTTGGCAATGAGTTCCCGAGCCGGGTCAGCAAGCGACTGGCGACAGTAGAGGCAGCGTGCAGCATCGTGGACCTCGAGCCCTTCCAGATGCTGTCGGTATCGGTCGCCGCTCGATACGAATGCCTCCCAGGTCTCGTCCGGCGGCGCCGGAAGATCAGCGGCTTCGAACAGGCTCGTCCGGAAGCGCCTGTAGTCCTCGCGTAGCTCCACGCGGCGCGTACTTGCACCGGTGAGGGACGAGACGTCGAGCGTCGCCAGGGCGTCGGAAGCGACCTTCGCCTGCTGCAGCGCGCCCATATGTCGCTGTCTCTCGGAAATCTGCGCAGGGAGCGTGTTCGCCTCCAAGGCTCCGACTGAGCGGCGCAGGACCTCGATACGCCCATCCACATCATCCGCGCCGTCTGACCGTTCGCGGAGTTCCGCTAGGTCCGTCGTCGCGCCAAGAGTCTCTATGAGCGGATAGATGGTGGACTCGCGAGGAAACCGAGAGAGAAGCGCTGTCGCTCCGGTCCCCAGGTCACTGATTGTCTGATCGATCAGCGTCTTGACCGCCTGGGTAGCACTGATCACGTGGTTGTACAGCGCCAGCACGCTTGGCACGTAGACGTACTCGAGATCGTCATCAACGTGGAAGTTGACCGACGGGCTGTCGAAGATGGACATGCGAGTGAACGGCGGTTGGCCCTGCTCGCCCGTCCAGGCGAACTCCTGTGCCTCACCGCCCAACGTGTACTCGATGCGTGCCGACTGAGGTGCGACGTCCGCGGCGCTGATGTCGCCGAGGACCACATCGGCAGTCCGGCTCCCAGCAACCGCCTTGAAGACTCGTGAGTATCCAGTCTTCCCAGTCCCGTTCTCGCCGAACAGGACCGTCATCCCCTCGTGTGGCTCAATCACGCTGCCAGGGACGATCGCGTTGACCCCTGTCACTTCGGAGAGCTTGGTGATGGCGAGGGGAAGCTCTGAGTCCTCCTCGTTCGACTCCAACGCGAGCGGGTCCTCGGTTGGCAACGACCGATCGTCAAGACCCTTCTCCTGTCGGAAGAGTTCATGGGCGGCGTCAACATCTCCATCAGTCAACGGCCGTCCGGTGCTCAGGACCTGCCGGACGATGTACCGAACCCACTCGTCCTGGCCATTGGCCCACGTCGCCAACGTCTCGCGGGGATCGACTTGCAAGGCCGACGTCTGTTCGGCGCTGTTCTCGTCATCTGATGTGTCGGTCATTCCAGCCCTCTCGCGGCACCGTCCCAGCCGGGACCATCAGTTGCCCCGAACGCCTCGCACCGAACCCATGAGCAATCCTTGGCACGCGGCGCTGCTGACACCAGGCGGCCTGTCCGACCCAGTGATGCGCCTCCGGCCCTCCCGTACGACATCCGCAGCTGCCAGGACCGACGTCGGTGGTCCATCACTCGCCGCCAGAGTCGACACCAGGGATCCCATCCTCGCCGCCGTCGACGATGTCGTCCCGTGCTGCATCATCCCCGGCACCGTCACTCTCACGGTCCTCGAGCCATGCCGCCGGGATGAGCGCGTCACCATCCCGCCAACGATGCACGACGGAGTCCTGGAACCAGTCGTCCTCAAAGTCCGCATGGTCCAGAGCGATGACCTGAAGCGCACCGCTCTGACGCTGCACCTCGTCGTAGAGCAGGCGATAGAGCGCCCTCGTGTGCGCTCGATCCGTGTCATCGAGTTCCTCAAGGTCTCCCCCGCTCGCGCGGTCCGGCGGAAAGAACGCCTGACTCGGCTGGTCAAGAAGCAGGAACCGTGGCACCGGTCGGCCCGCCGTGATGAAGAAGCGGTGCAAGCCCAAGTACACCGCGAGGTGATAGCCGACCCAGTTCAAGCCGCTCCCGATCTGGCCAGCGTCGAGGTAGGCCGGGCCCTCGGGCGTATCGGCGACAACCGTCAGTCGATTGACATCGAGCCGCACGCCCTCCTCGGCGTGCTCAAGACCCAACTCGCCAGCGATCTGACCAACCTCGCGGTTGACACGAGCGACTGCGGACTCCACACGAGACCGAATGGCCTCAGGGTCGAGAGACGCCTCCAGCTCGGCTACCGAAGCTCGCAAGCCATCGACGATTCGCTCGAGCTCAGCGAAGTCATCGGCTCCGACGACATCCGAGGCAGACAGGTACTCGGCGATCTTCCCGCGGATGTAGCTCTGAACGTTCACTCGTTGGCGCTCCCTGGCCACCATGTCGTTGGTGTCAACGAGCGAGGCGATGAGCCCGTTGAGTTCCTCGATCCGTTCGAGCACGGACGTGCGCTCATCGAGGAGCGTCGATCGGGCTTTCTCGACCCTTGGGCGATCGCGTGCAGCCAGCTCAAGTCTTCGGGAGACCCCGGCGAGCCAATCGGTCACGGTTTGGTGCTCCTCAGCGGCTCCGTGCAGGTCGGCGCCACAGACTGGGCACTCGGCGTCCTGGCCTTCGACCGCGACAAGACCAATCGACACCAGCCGCGCTCGTTGTTCAGTCAGCTCACCCTCGTAGCTTGCGGCGACTTCGCTGAACCCTTCGAGACCTTGTAGTTCCTCGACGATCTCCCTCGCGCGTTGGCGCTGTTCGGCCAGCTCAGCGCGTACCTGCTCGAACTGGCCGGACATGTCGACCGCAGGACTCGACTCGATCGGCGTGTTTACGAGGCTGGCAAGGACAGCCCGCAACTCTGAGGTGGTGGCTTCCTCATCATCGGGCACCTGTAGGCCGGCATCACGGGCCTCGGTGAGCAGACCACGCACCCGGTCGAGGACGTCCAGCGACTCATTCCTCGCGCGCTCCAGACGCTGCTCTGCTCGCTTGAGATCACGCCGCTGCTCGGTGAGCCGGCGGCGCTGGCGAAGCTGCTCGAGGCCTTGTACTCCGAGGAAGTAGGGAAGGGTGTCTCGGATCGTCTGCTTCTGCCACTCTTCGTCCTGCCGGTGGAATAGCACTCGCGGATTGGCAAGCTCGCCCTGCCCTTGGAACGCGTAGTAAAGGGAGTGGACGAAGCTGGCCGCGAGCGGCTGGCGGGTGTTGCCGATAGCTGGGACGTTGAGGTTCTCCTCGATGCCAATCATCCCAGCCAGGTACTCGCGCATCTCATCTGACGTTGTGTTGGCAACGAGGTCGCCGAAGGCGGGGGGAGCCACCGGGTTCACCAGAAGCATCGCCAAGGTCGTCTCGCTCGAACCATCCGGTGCGGGCCGTCCGAGGAACAGGCGAACATCGCCAATCCGAACGATGAGGCCGTACCAGGCCACCGTCTGCGAGATCGGGCCGAGAGGAACGTCCGGGCGGCTGCCACCAAGGCAGAAGCGAAAGATGTTCGTAAGAGCGGACTTCCCTGTTCCCGAGTCGCCTGTGATCACGTTGAGTTCACCGACTCGAAACTCGAGCGGTCGGACCTCGCCACGCTTCGAATACAGCACCAACTGCTCGATCTGCATCATGGAGCAAGTCCCCACCAAGCGAGAGCAGTGGCCGCATCAGGCTGTCGAGCGAACCATCGACCCAGGAACTCGGCGGCCTTCAGACATTCTGCGATCTCAGCTGTCTCGAACGAGCTGAGGTCCCGGGGTCGACGAAGGAGACTCCCCGCACGCAGCAGACCGTCCTGCGACAGGAGCACCCCGTGCTCGATTCCGAATCGGATGGCCACACCGGTGAACGGTCGGAGCCCAAGGACCCGTGATGAGAGCCGTGCCATGTGGCGCGGGTGCTCCCGAATCCACTTCTGCATCAAGGCGGCGGATGTGCGTGGCAGGTCGTCGCGAGTCGGCTTGTGAAGCGCAAGTGGCACCGACAGGAACGCCAGCGGGACGGGGAATCCCCTACCTGAAGGCTTCTCGTACTCGTGCGCAGTCCCGTGAAGCAGCCGCGCCAGGAACGCCGGGTTGAAGAGAGCGACCTCCTCCGCCGAACCGATCTCATCGAGGGCAGTCACGCGACGCCCTCCTCGTGGGCCCCGGTCGCATCCCCGAGTAGCTCTCGCATCCGGGCCACCCAGTTGGGATGCCAGCCGATCTCAAGGTTGTCCGCGAGGATATGCAGGGACCCACTCGCGACATAGGCCGCATCGACCCCTGGTCTGATGCGCGGCAGGGTGCTGGAACCAAGTCGGATCAGCTGTTTGCGGGCACGCTCGCAGTGCACTGCGTCATCATCGTCGTCGCCGTCCACCTCGTCTGTCTCAGGCAGGAAGTGCCGCTTCCACTCCTCCACGAGCGCCCGCTCATAGTTGCGCAGTTCACCGGCGCCGATCAGCTTCTCCCGCTGCCACCGCGAACGCTGAGCGAATGCCCGATTGTGGTCGTAGATGCACTCACGGATCCGAGCGTTGGCGAGAGCGATGACTCGTAGCTGGTGTACAAACACCCGATCGTCGTCGCGGACCTCATCATCGGTCGGTTCTGCCATGTCATAGAAGTCGATAGGCAGGTCGTCATCACGGAGGTTCCGCGAGATGTTCAGCAGCGTCGCTTCAAGCTCGTCACTCAGGATCCGGTCCGGTTCGCCAGCCGCGATGCGAGTCAGGTGGTCGTACACCTTCTCGAGCCACCAGCCACGGAGGCGCTGAAGGAGCGGCGCACGATGACCTAGCTTGGCCGATTTCCGCACAGCCAGGCTCAGTGCCTCATCGAGATCAGCGACCTGAGGTGACTCGTCGATCAACGTCACCCGTTCCAACAGTTCCTCCGGCCGCTCGACCTCGAGGAATGTACCGAACGCCGACTTGAGGGCTTGGTTCTCCGAGTTCCGCGCGGTGGAAACAAGCAGCTTGGTTGCTCGCGCCACGTCGCGACCTGCGCCGCCGCGGAGGTAAGACATCGCGGAGCCCTCGGGCGCGGCTGCCGTCGTGAGCATCGTCAGGTTGGCGGTAGCGGGACTGTCCTCGATCCAGTTCCGAAGGGTCTTCCAGACATCGGTCGAGGCGTCGGTCAGATGTGCTGAACGATCCACGTGGTGCTTCGTTTGGAAGAGCTCAGATCGATCCTCGATGCCGTCATCGAAGACGATGTCATCCAGCGTCTCCAGGCTCATCTCGAAAGTCAACGTCGTGTCGAGTCGTTGGAGTGCCAGTAGGAGCGCGTACTCCACCTGGGCAAGGAAGCCGAGCGCCGCCGGCGCAGCTGAGTGGGGCGTCGTGACTCCGCCAGAGTCCGCGTTCACGGACGGCACCCCAAGCTCGCGCCCATGAGACTCGGAGCACCGCTCCAGCATTGGGAGTCGACCGTCTTCATCTACTCGAACTCTGGGCCGTTGGCACCGAGGTTGGTCGCGTTCTCGGCGACGATGCGTTGGGTCCCGTCGTCGTAGCCCTCGTCGTTCGATGCGCGGACTTCGAGCGACAGCTCGACGTTCGGCCCGAGACGGGCTGTGACGTGCTCGAGGATCTCGCCGAGCTGCTTGATGCCGCGGACGGAGTCGAGATCGAACTGCGCGTAAAACCGTGTCGCGGTAGCGCCGCCCGAGCCGCCACCGCTCTTTGCCTTGTCCGATCCACCAGGCCCGCGGTCGCTGGTGTGCTCGGACCCGCCGCCGGCGCCGCTGCCGTCGTCTCCGGCACCTGTCTCCTCCTTGGGGGACGGCACTGAGTCCGGGCGCACCAGCAGACCGCTGACGGTCGGGGTGACGTGCGACGCGGTGCGGACGCCGACCCAGTTGTTCCCGTCGTGAGCGTCGGCGTAGGCAAAGGTCTCCTGCGACCAGTTCAGGCTGGCGGTGCCGTCGCTGATCGCGTCCCCCAGCGCCCGGAACGAGGCCAGGCGAGGCATATGCGGGTAGCGGGCGTAGGTACTCCACAAGCTCGCGACCGAGATGTCGCCACGATCAGACCAGAGGTCGTAGCGGTCGACATCCATCTTCACCCGTACGCCGCCATAGGTGGCGATGAGCTTCTCCTCAGTTGCGAGCTTCTTACTCACCCGAGCACCGACGTCTCCGACAGCGCTGGCCTTCGTCGTCTGCCACTTGATCGTCGAGGTGCCTGGCTCCTGGGACGGGGTGAGCACCTGCGTGAAGGTCTCGGCGATGAGGCTGTCGATCTGCTGCGAAGTCTCCTTGACCTTGCTCTCGGCCTGCTTCTTCTGGTGGGCGGTGAGATCCAGGCCCTGGTGGTCCTCAACGACGGAGCACCACGCCAGGTACAGGCGTGTCGCGGCCCTCAGCTCACTGAGCCGGTTGGCCGCTGCCGCGGTGAACACGAGGAGGTTGCGGTTGAGCCGAGGCCCCCCGTCGCGTTGGGCGAGGATCTTCTCGGCGAGCACGGCGGCTGGCGAGTGTTCGTCGTTCGGCGAGTGCGTTGCGGAGGGAGCGAGGACGACGAGCCGAACGCCTTCGTCGTCATCGGGCACGTCGCCCGGCCCCTCGGCGAACACCTGGATCGCGGTGAAGGTCCCCCGGTCGGGTTGCTCAGCGATCCGGCGCTTCACCTCGTCGTCAGCGTCTCGGTCGGTGAAGTTCGACGCGGCACGGTCAGCAGCAACGCGGGTGACGTTGGGCTGCAACGAGTACCAGTACTGGGCGCCATCGACGTAAAGGTGAGTGGCCTGACCGGAGAGGCGCTTGAGGGCATCGGCGAACTGGCCGACCGGCTCGCCAGGTTGGACACAGCCGAGCACGATCGACTTCACGTCGATGCCCCGTGACCCATCGGGTCGCGGCGCGGAGCCCATGTAGACGGTACGGGCGGCGCGGCGGGTGGCCGACAGGCGTCCGAAGTGCTTGTTCTCCTTGTCGATACGCAGCGGCAACGCGTTCTCGCCGTCAACGTCGGACTTGATGACCGGGTCCCAGCCCTCCTCGAGGTACTTCTTCATCTCGCTGACGAGCGCACCGGAGTCCATGGGCAGGTTGCCCGGCATGATGAGCAGCGACTGGTCGCCGCGCTGCCAGAGCTGGGAGATCGCGAGCGCCATCAGGCGCAGCACGCCACGGGTCCGCTGGAACTTGTCGAGCGCAGACCAGTCACCGAAGAGCCGGTCGAACAGCTCCGGGTGGATCGGATACGACAGCTCCATCCGCCGCCGGTACTCCGCCTCGGACACCCCGCCCGGGAAGTCACCGTGCTGGTGGCGGTACATCTCGCTGAACGCGCGGATCACACCGTCACGGACCTTGGCCTTGTCGTCAGGGATCGGATCGAACAGCCGGCGGCGCACGATCTCGAACGACTCGTCCGGCGAAGCTGGCTGCCACTGCGCCGCCTTGCGGGTCACGACGTTCTTCAGCTTCTCCAGCGCCGTCTTGCCGCGGTCGCCACCGACCTCAATGTCCGACGCTGGGATCGACACAAGGACCACCACGTTCGGCACCGCGGCGGCAGCCTCGGTGAGCGCCTGGGCAAACGTGAACTGCGTGTCGAAGTCACCACCGGCAAGTCGATCGCTGTCGCCACCGTCACGAAGCTGACGGGCATACGCCACCCACTCATCCACCAGCACGACCGCAGGGCCGAACTGCTGGAACAGCGTCCGCAGCGCCGCCCCCGGGTTGGTGCCCGCTTCGTCGTCAGCGCGCACGAGCTCGTAGCCCGCCTTGCCCCCGAGCTGATACGCGAGATGCCCCCACAGGGTGCGCAGCTCTATGCCCTTCTCAACCGGCTGCGGCGCCGA
>CALMIW010000698.1 GCA_937864275.1 uncultured Dehalococcoidia bacterium | reverse complement strand
GCGCGGGCTGGCGCGCCTGGGTGACATCTCATACTCGCTCTATCTGGTGCACTGGCCGCTGCTGGCCTTTGCGGCCAATGCTTGGGTGTCACCGGTACCTGGCTGGGTGCCGGCGGGGCTGGTGGTCCGCACCGTGCGTTTCTGATTGCCGCGATCGACGAGGGCAACCGTGGCGACGGTTTGGCCGAACGCAGTCTGCCACGACTGCAGGCCGGTGGTGGTGGCGTTCTGCTCCCCGACACGCTCGTCCTGCTGCCCGATGACGAGCCACGAAGTGGCGTTGTTGTCGGTGGTCAGAATCGAGGAGGTGGTGCGGCGGAAGTCGCCACCGCCATGGTCCGTGGAATGCAGGACCTTGGACACTGATCGCGAGATCCGATCCGTGCCGTTGAAATCGATCACACCGTCCTGGTCCATATCGACGCAGGAGACCTGCCAGTCGCCGTCCCAGTCGGCGGCGCTCCCCGGCAAGCCTGACTCGAACCCCTGGCCCTGCCTGGAGAGCATCACGACGCCATCGGCGTCGACCTGTTTGACAAGGTGCCCGCGCGCATCGTAATAGCTGCGTTCGGTCGCGCCGTCCGCGTAGACGGTCTTGTAGTTCCGGCCGAGCGGATCGGTGTATTGCTTCACCCACTCCGTCGTCTCAGACTGCGAGCCGAGGCGAATCTCCTTCTGCCAAGTTACCCAGGTCGACGCGCTGATGGTGGCGTCCAGTTCCACTCCCCGTTCGTAGCGCACGGGGTGTGCGGCTGTGCCACCGGACTCGATCTGCCAGCCGTCCGATGTGGACGACGTGATTTGGGTCGGCGAGAGAAGCGGGCCCGCGCCGTCGGGGTCGGGCAGCGTCACGGTGCTGATAATCCCGATCTCGTTGTTGATGCCCTCTTCGTACTCGGTCTGTGCGCCCAATGCGTCCGTCGTCGCGACCAATCGTCCCGCGACGTCGTAGGTGTTCTGGGTCTGAAGGATCGAGTTCCCACTCGGTCCCCGGCTCGTCGTGCGTGTCCGATCGAGCGCGTCGTAGGTGTAAGTCGTTCGAACCGGCATCGGCGAATCGGAAGCGGATATCTCCGTTACCAAGCGGTGGCGATCGTCAAAGTTGTACGAGGTGAGCACCCCGTCCCGGTCGCGTCGCGACAGCACCGTACAGCAGTCATACGCCGTCTCTTCGGAAGTACCGTCTGAATAGCTGATTTGAGTAGGACGGCCGGGATTCTCGACCATCCCACCGGTAACGAACTCCCAGCCCGTGATCTCACGCTCCGAGATCAGGATGTCATCGTCGTTGCCGTCGTCGCCCGTCGTTCCTTGCATGTCGAACGTTTGGGAGAGCTTGGTGTTGCCCACATGATCGAACATGGTGACGGTTCTGGTCCCGTCGGCCAGCACGGGCATCTGGTTTACTGGCGACGCCGGTGATGTCGTCGCGCGAGGACCGGCCCGCACGGTGCGCTCCAGCCCGAAGTGGTTTGGGTATGGAGGCGAGGCCCACGTCTGATAGTCAGTAATCGCTGCATTCCCGTCGCTGCTCCATGCGAACTTTGGACGCCCGTTGAAATGGAGGTATCCAACCTGGTGATTGCTGCCCTCATAGGGATCGAAGTAGCTCGCCGAGTGCGTCACTCGGTGGCCGGATGCCATGGGATCGGCCATGACCTGCGCGACGAAACCCGCCACGTCCGAGATCGGTTCTAGGTCCGTAACCTCGATGGTGCTTGTCTCCAGGAACTGGGGTCGATCATCCGGGGGAGCACTCCACGTCACGGTGTAGGACCGCTGAACCTCGTGCCCGGCCTCGCTGCGGCTCTTGGTCGTAATCAGCTCTCTGTCAGCGCCATCGAATGGCGGCGTCCCCCAATTGGCGTCATTGGGCAGGTCAACATACAGATATGAGAACGACTCGACGCGCGTCGCGGGCGGCTCGTTCGATTGATTGGTGTAGAGCGGTGAAGCGATCTGCGTCAGGCGCCCGGCCGAATCGTACTGGAACGACTGGGTCACGCCGCTGGGCTGCGTAGATTGAAGCAGCCGGGCCGTGCCATCGCTGCCGAACAAGTAACCCCAGCTCGTCGTAAGAGCGGCCCCGTCTGGGTCCACAACACGCTCGACGGGGAACTCCGCGCCGGACACGGACAGCGACTTGAGCCGGTCCTTCTTGAGAATCACCCCGTTCGGATCGCGCGAAACGCGCGTCTCGACGATCGTTCCCTGTCCCTCCCCTGGGCCGCGAGAGGATTCCACGGATGCAAGATCAATGGGCGGGCCACTCTGACCCAGCACTGCGTCAACTCGCCATGTCCCGGAGCGTGAAGACGAATCGTACCAGGGCCCGGTCCCCGGGAGGAAGCCTTCGGCGATCTGCTCGTGCTCGGGGTTCCCTTCTCCGTCCTCCGTGTAATTCTTCGGATCGTCGACCTCAACGGTCCAGTCCCGAACCTTTTTGGTCTGCTTGTAGCGCGTCGTGTTCGAGGTCGACGAATCGTAAATCTCAAGCACGCCCGTCACGACAAGATCACGGTCGTCCGCGCTATCCGGGTCGTCGGCCAACGGCTCCATGTGGTGCGAGACCGTGATTACCTTCGCGATGACAGCCGTCGAAAGATCGTACAGCCCGGTGGATTGGGAGTATGCGCCGGGATTCCGATAGAAGGTGAGCTGATACGATGTCCCGGTGAGCGGCGTGATCTGGACCACCCCTTGCGGAAACCGCAGCTGTTTCAAGTGTCGATAGTGATTGTCCTGATCGCGTTCGTTGGCAACACCAAAGAGGTCGCGACCGATTGACCACGTCGAATAGCCGGAACTCGGGTCCGAAAGGTGCGGACGGATGATCGGATCAGCGCACACCACCAAACTCTTCGGATCGCCCAGCTCCGACGCTCCTCCGCCCACGACGGGCATGCCATGAGGCTGAACTCGGTGCAGAATCTCCTGGCCATCTCCCACCAGCGTGTCGCCTCGAATGAGCAAGTAGCCGGCGCTTCCTCGGTCCCACAGGCCCAGGCTGATCTTTACGCTCAGATCGGTGCGGCTGTAGGTGACATGGCCCGGCCCGCAACCTTGACATCCACCGCGACCGGGGAGGGCCGCCGTATCGGGAGCTGTGTTGAATGCCGGACGAATCACTGTCCAACGCCGAGTCGCGTGCCATCCGCGATCCCCGTCCGGGGCATAGGTGCCTCCCCCGGTGTCCTCCACTGTGAGGATCTTGAGCGGTGTGCGTCCAAATCCTCGCTTCCAGTGTGCGGGCAGCGGCGCGACTCCCCACTCGAATGCCATCCCGACCTCGTCGACAGGGAGCTCGTTCGCACCGGGGCCGTCTTCGTATGTGGCGACCGACACCAGCTCGGTCAACCGACCCCGCAGTGACGAATAGTGAGAACTGAGCTCGCCGCCACCCGATCCCCGCCACACAGCCACGATTCCCCAGTCTCCTGGCGGTCCGCCCTCCCAAGTAATCTGTTCGTGTTTGAGAACACCTTGAAATGTCGACGGTGTTGGAGGATTCATCTGAAATACTTCGGTGCAATCGTTGTACGCCTCCGGCCTCGTCGCTCTGAACAGTCCTTCGCATCCTACACCATCACCCGAGGACATAATGTCGTCGCCCGACCCATCGCCAGGTGCGAACCAACCGGGCGGGAGCTGTACGTCCTTCAGTTGGCGCAGCAGCTCGTCGAGTTTTTCGAGCACTTCGCAGTAATTCTCGGGAGTGACCAGTTCGTTTGGATCAAACGGCGCCAGTGCCCGCGCCAGCCAGCCATCGGGTCCGTTGGGGTTCGTCAGGTCATCCGGTAGTGCCTGACCGTCCAACGGGTCGTCGAGCCCATGACCCTCGTAATCTACGAAGTACCACATCCAGTCGGCATCGTTCATTTTGTCGAGCAGGTTTTGCACAAGCGCCGCTGCCTTCCATGCGTCGCATCGCTCGCGGTCATAAAAGCCATCCGGTGGATAGGGCGGCGCGTCCGTCCCGTCACCGTTTTCAGGGCAACTCCGCTCGGTTCTGGGCCAAGGAGCATCACCCTCGCCGAAGAACTCGCTTCGCCCTTGGAATTCGCGCATCGCGCGCTCGATGGGTAGGGGGCAGAGGCCATCGCAGGGCGTCGGCCGCAGGCTCGGGACATCAACATCCGGCGGCAAATACGTCTGCGCGACGGATATAGAGCATGTGGCGCAAAGCACCGCCGTGATTCCCAACGCCGCCGCACGCTTCGCCCGATCTGCCATGGCTCGGCCTCCGAATTGTCCCAGTTGGTGCGAGAAGATTACTCGCCGCTCCAGAAGTCAGCAAGCTCCTGGACGGTCAATCTCCTCACTCGGTATGACATTCTTCCAGTTGAGAACGGATCGCACATTGCTCTCTCACCGTTGGCACGCACTCACCCAGATAGGTGGATAAAACGGCCATGAACTCACCTTGGCGGCTGGATCACGTTCCATGTTGTGGAAAACGTGTGCATAGTCATGATCAGGGGACCACGCCGCGTCAACTTGCGTTCCCGACATGACTTGGAACTTTCTTGATGATCTTTACGAACTACCGAAACCGTTCTGCCCGCGGGAGGTAGGCTGCCGTCATGACGACCTTCGACCTGCCGTTCCGTCCGATCCGCGGCTCGCTCTACGAACCCTCGGAGCTCTTCTCCGGGTTCGAGCTGAGCGACCGAGACTCCTACGTCCGCACATTGGATTTCAGGGTGTTCAGCCAGTTCGTCAGCTCCGGCGGCTCGCTCTCGGCGGACCCTCTGGGCACGATGATGCAGAGCCTGCACGACAATTCCATTACAAACGCGATGCGAACGTTCCTGGCGGGGAAGCAGTGCGTCGCGGTGATGGGCGGCCACAAGATGGCACGCAACCACGACACCTACCGGGCCGGCGCAACGCTGGCTCGCCAGCTCGCCCGTGCCGGCTTAACGCTCGCCAGCGGCGGCGGGCCCGGCGCGATGGAGGCCACGCACCTAGGAGCTCGCTACAGCGAGGCCGACGACGCGGCCTTCGCGGCGACGCTGCATGATCTCGAACAGGCGCCGGTGCTCCCCAAGGACCTGCAGCTGATCGTCGATCCGCAGGGCCGCCCGAACCTGGACCTGGCACGCGCGGCGCACGCGTGGTTCGCGCCGGCGTGGAGAGCAGCGGTGAACCCGGCCGCGTCCGGCACCAGCCTCGCGATTCCGACATGGCACTACGGGCACGAGCCGTCGACTCCCCTGGGGAGCCATATCGCCAAGTACTTCCAGAACAGCATCCGCGAGGACGGCCTCCTGGCGATCGCGCAGTCGGGCATCGTGTTCACCGAGGGCAAGGCGGGCACCACGCAGGAGGTCTTCCAGGACGCGGCCCAGAACTACTACCGCAGCTTCGGCCGCTTCAGCCCGATGGTATTCCTGGGCGTGAAGTACTGGACCGAGACGCTTCCGGTTGAGAAGCTGCTCCGGGCGCTCCTGGCCAAGGAAGACTTCGAGAAGTTCGTGCTGTTCACCGACAGCGTTGAGGAAGTCAAGAACTTCCTGATCGCGGCAAACGCGCCCCGCACATCCGTGGCAAGTTACCCCGCGCTCTTCCGGCTCAGCGAGGGAGCACGCGCGCTGCCCCCCAAGACGACGCGCCAGGCTCGAGGACGGGGAGGCACGACCTCGTCATCGGTGTTGGAATAGGCTCACATTCAGGAACTGAACTCGGCCATTTAAGTCTCGCGAGTGCTTACGGCTCCTTGTTGCCTTCTGCTCTTCCGAGTTGTGGGGGTGACATGCCCCCATGGTTCGTACCAGAGTCTATGTCCCTGATTCACACTTGAGCA